>JAGRBM010000274.1 GCA_020434085.1 Chrysiogenia bacterium
CCGTAGCCGACGATGTATTCCTCGCCGATTTCAAAGCCCACGTAGTCGATGGCCTCGCGTGCTTCGGTGGGGGCGCTGCTTTTGGCCAGCAGCGCCGCGGTGCGCACCGATGCCGGGCGCTGGGCGCGCACGGTGGAGAGGGTGCGAGTGAGCGTCAGGCCGGTGTCGAGCACGTCCTCGACAATGAGCACGTGCTTGTCCTTGAGGTTGAAGGGCGCGCCGATGCTCATGATGACCTTGCCCGAGGAGGTGGCCTGGTCGCCGTAGCTCGAGGCGCGCACGAACTCGATCTGCAGGGGCAGGGTAATGTGGCGCACCAGGTCGGCCATGAAGATGAACGAGCCCTTGAGTAGGCCGATCACCACGAGTTCTTCGGCCGCCAGATCGGCGCTGATCTGCTCGCCCAGAGCGGCGACCCGCTCAGCGATCTTGTCGGATGAAAGGAAGGGTTCGAGGTTGTCTTCGCGCACAGGTGTTCCCCATAGGCCGCGACCGAATCCGCTGACTCGATATGAGTCAGCAGCCGCCCGATCGTTCCCGCAATCCCCGCGTGGGGGATCATCACAAGAAAGCCGGGCAATTGCAAAAGTAAACAAGTGTTAATCTCCGCGCAGTGGGCAATGGCCCGGCGGGGTGCTAGTTTCCGCCCCGTATTGGTGAGGCGGGAGGCTTTATGAATTTCTGGCACAAACTCGCACGCGCCGCGCTGGTTCTGGGCGCGCTCGCGCTGAGTGTTCCGGGCACGGCGGCGGCCGCTTCGAGCTACAAGAACCGCGAAGGCAAGATCCAGGTCGGCGCCGGCATCGGTATGTCGGCCAGCCCCTTCGACCTGACCGGCGGCATCGAGGCCCAGTTCTTTCCGGCCAATTCGGTGAGCATCGGTCCCCGGCTGAGCTTCATCCCGGCCGAGCGCGGCCCGGCCGACTCCTTTAATGAAGACATCTACCTGCTGATGCTCGACCTGCGCTTCCACCCGCCCATGGGGGAGAAGCTCTCGCGGCTCAAGCCCTTCATCGGCATCGGCGCGGGTATCAGCTTCATCGACTACTCGCTTCCCGTATTCGGCAGCCATGTGGACATCTCCCCGGCTGTGGAGTTCGGCGCGGGCCTCAACTACTTCGTGGCCGATACCGTCTCGCTGGGAACGCAGGCGCACGTCATTTTGCCACTGGGTTCGAGCTATCGCGGGGTGGAGGAAGACGCCGTCCTGGAGTGGCAGATCGTCCACTTCGACTTTCTATTCTAGGATTCTGGAGCCCTTTTCATCGGGCGTCCGAAATGAGTATGGTTTGAGTTCGCCGAAACCGGCACGAAAGAGAAACCAGTCATGTCGAAACGTGATGCGCCTGCCGTCTCGGGCGGGCAGGGCAACCTCAACGCGATTCTCGATCGCGGCACCCAATATGAAGGCAAGCTGACCTTTGAGGGCACCGTGCTCATCAATGGCCAGTTCTCCGGCGAGATTTTCACGAAGGACCACCTCATCGTGGGAGAGCATGGGCAGGTCAGCGCCGACATCCAGGCCGGGTCGATCCAGATCTCCGGCGAGGTAAATGGCTCGATCCGGGCCGGTACAAAGGTGGAAATCCTCTCGACCGGGCGTTTTCGCGGGGAACTCAATGTGCCGCCGCAGTGCCTCAAGATCGAGCCCGGTGCCATTCTCGACGGCACCGTGCACATGGATCAGGGCGGCAAGCAGGCGCAGCAACCGCAGCCCCAGGAAAAGGCCGGCTGAGAGACGATTTCGACGCGATTTTTTCGCTCAAATTCAACGTAAAAACAGGCGCTTGCATCGATTGCCCGCTTTCCTTGACATGGCCGGGGGGCAGTGATAAAAGCGTGCACGCCCACGGCCCATACGGGCCATTTTTCGGGGCTATTTCAACAGGGGAAAGGCTGGAAGCGAGTGCTCACGCCCGACTGGACGTACTTTCCACAACTCGCGATCTTTCTGGCTACCGTCGTTTTTCTGAACCTGGTGTTGCTCCGGCCGTTCCGCAAGGTGCTGGCCGATCGAGAGCAGGGGACGACTGAAACCGACAGCGAAGCCGGTGATCTGCGAGCCGAGGCCGGTCGCCTCGAGGCCGACTATGATGCGCGCCTCAAGGCCGCCCGTGACCAGGCGACTGCCCAGCGTGCCGAGCTGCGCGCGCAGGGCGTCAGCGAAGCTGAAGGCCTGGTCGAAAAGGCCCGCGAAGAATCCGAAAAAATCAGCGAGACGCTTGCTGCAGAACTGCAGGGCGAGCTCGAAAAGGCGCGCACGAGCCTCAAGGCCCAGGCCGACGAGATCTCCGGCGCCATCGTGACCCGCCTGCTTGGAAAGGGGGCCTGAGCCGCATGAAGAAGACGCTGCTTTCGCTCCTGCCCGCCGCCGCGCTCGTCGCCGTGCTGGCAACGCTCTCTTTCGCCGCCGAAGGTCATGGCGGCGGCCACGGCGGTGAAGGCGGACACGAAGCCGCCGCTGCCGCCGAGCATGGCTTCCAGGGGATGAAGATCCTCTATCACTGCATCAACTTCGGCATTCTGGTGGGCGTGCTGACCTACTTCCTGCGCGCCCCGCTCCGTGAGTTCCTTGTCCAGCGTCGCCGCGACGTGCAGGAAGCCCTCAGCTCCGCCGCCCGCGCCCGCGAAGAGGCCGAGGCGCTGCTCGCCGAATACAAGAAGAAGCTTGAGAATGCCGACGCCGAGGCCAAGAGCCTGCTCGAAGAAATCGTCGAGCACGGCAATGCGGAGAAGGCCCGGCTCATCGAGCAGGGCAAGGCCCAGGCCGAGAAGCTCATTGCCGACGCCGGCCGCGCCGCCGATCGCGAGATCGCGCGCGCCCGCATCGCCCTGCAGGCCGAAGCCCTTGAGCTTGGTGCGAAGCTCGCCGCCGAGCGCCTGACCAGGGAAATCGGTGATGCCGAGCGCAAGCGCTACAACGAAGAATTCATCACGAAGCTGGACGGTCTTCAGTCATGATCGATCAAACCGTCGCACGCCGCTACGCCCGCGCCCTTCTGGATGTCGCACTCGACCAGAGCACCGCTGATGCCATCAAGGGCGAGCTCTCCGAGATCCGCAAGCAGATCGAGGGCGAGGGCGGCTTCAAGAGCATCATCGCCGCCGGCGTGACCATGGCCGAACTGGCCGCCGAGCAGCAGGTCGTCACCGTGATCGGCCACCAGCTCGAAGAAATGACCGCCATCATCGAAGGGCACAAGGACCTGCGCAAGATTCTCTTCCAGGGGCTCTTCGCCATGCAGCAGCGCAAGGACATTCTCACCTCGCTCTGCAAACAGGCCGGAACGCTGCCCCAGGTGCGCAACTTCCTTCTGCTGCTCGTCGACAAGGACCGCCTGCGCTACCTGCCCGTCATGGCACAGCTCTACCGCGAGGCCGCTGACGAACTGGCTGGTCGCAAGCGCGGTCACGTGGTCAGCGCCTCCGCGCTCAGCTCCAGCGAGCAGGAACAAGTCGAAGAAAAGCTCGGCAAGATTGTCGGGCGTAAAGTTCAATGTAGTTTTGACGTCGATGCTGAAGTGCTCGGCGGTGTTCGCGCCGAGGTAGGAAGCCTCGTTGTGGATGGCACCGTTCGCGCCCAGCTCGATCGACTTACCCAGACTCTGGGCCAGGGATAATCATGAAGATCAACGCCGAAGAGATCTCCAGCATCATCAAGCAGCAGATCGCCGACTATGAAAGCAAGGTCGCGGTCGAAGAAGTGGGCACCGTGCTCCAGGTCGGTGACGGCATCGCCCGTGTGCACGGCCTCGACAACGCCGAATCGGGCGAGCTCGTCGAGTTCTCCAACGGGGTCAAGGGCCTGGTGCTCAACCTCGAAGAGGACAACGTCGGTATCGCCATCATGGGCTCCGACTGGGAAATCGTCGAAGGCAGCGAAGTAAAGCGCACCGGCGAAATCGCCCGCGTGCCGGTCGGCAAGGAACTGCTTGGCCGCGTTGTCAATGCGCTCGGTGAGCCCATCGACGGCAAGGGTCCGCTCAACGCCACCGAACAGCGCCGCGTCGAGCTCAAGGCGCCCGGCATCATCGCCCGTAAGTCCGTGCACGAGCCTCTCCAGACCGGTATCAAGGCCATCGACGCCATGATTCCCGTCGGCCGCGGCCAGCGCGAGCTGATCATCGGTGACCGCCAGACCGGTAAGACTGCTGTCGCGATCGACACCATTATCAACCAGAAGGGCCAGAACTGCTTCTGCGTTTACGTCGCGACCGGACAGAAGCAGTCCACTGTCGCCCAGGTGGTCGACAAGCTCGAAAAGCACGGCGCCATGGAATACACCATCGTCGTGACGGCCGGTGCTTCCGATCCCGCGCCGCTGCAGTTCATCAGCCCGTATACCGGCTGCGCCATGGGCGAGTATTTCCGTGACAACGGCATGCACGCGCTCATCATCTATGACGATCTCTCCAAGCAGGCCACCGCATATCGCCAGCTCTCGCTGCTGCTTCGCCGCCCCCCGGGTCGTGAGGCGTATCCCGGTGACGTGTTCTATCTCCACTCGCGTCTTCTTGAGCGCGCCTGCAAGCTCTCCGACAAAGAGGGCGCCGGCTCGCTGACCGCACTGCCGATCATCGAGACGCAGGCCGGTGACGTGTCCGCCTACATTCCGACCAACGTGATCTCGATTACCGACGGTCAGATCTACCTCGAAACCGACCTGTTCAACTCGGGCGTTCGTCCCGCAGTGAACGTGGGCCTCTCGGTCTCCCGCGTGGGTGGTAGCGCCCAGATCAAGGCCATGAAAAAGGTCGCCGGCACGCTGCGCCTCGAACTCGCCCAGTATCGCGAGCTTCAGGCCTTCGCGCAGTTCGGTTCCGACCTCGACACCGCCACGCAGGAGCAGCTCGCCCGCGGTGAGCGCCTCGTCGAAGTGCTCAAGCAGGGCCAGTACCAGCCGGTGCCGGTCGAGCAGCAGATCCTCCAGATCTACGCCGCCACGAGCCGCAACCCCGAGGGTCGTCCCTGGCTGCGCGACATCGAGGTCAACGACGTGCGCCGCTATGTGAAGGAACTCTCCGAGTTCGCGCTGGCCAAGCACGAGGACGTCCTCAAGGCCATCGTCGAGAAGAAGGACCTGACCGACGACATCAAGGCCAAGCTCGATTCGCTTCTGGCCGCCTTCACCGATGCCTTCCTGGGCGAGAAGAAGGCCGAGCAGTCCAGCGCCGCCGCCGGCGAAGCCGCAGCGGCCCAGGCCTAATTTAAGGAACCCGTTCTCATGCCGAGCCTGAAGTCCTACAGAACGCGCATCGCTTCCGTGAAGAACACGCGGAAGATCACGCGCGCCATGAAGCTGGTGAGCGCGGCCAAACTGCGTCGCGCCCAGCAGGCCGCGCTCTCGCACCGCAGCTATGCCGACTACATGCGCAGCATCATCTGCAACGTGGCGGCCATGAGCGAGGAGCGCCCGCACCCGCTCATGGAAGAGCGCGAGGGCACCAAGACCCTGATGGTGCTGCTCACCTCCGACCGCGGTTTGTGCGGCGGTTTCAACTCGAACATCTCGCGTGCAACCGATCGCTGGATCTTCGAGCACAAGAATGAGCTTGAATCGGTCGAGCTGCAGTTCATCGGGCGCAAGGGCCGCGACTACTTCAGTGTGCGCCCGGGCTCGGGCAAGCAGCGCGAAGTGCCGACGCTCCAGGCACTCGACCCCGAGACGCCCGGCATCATCACCGAGGACATCACCAAAGTCTTTCTTGAGGGGCAGTACGACCAGGTATTCCTGGCCTACAACAAGTTCCTCTCGCCGCTCGTTCAGGAAATCACCTTCGAGCGCCTGCTGCCCATCGAGCCGGCCGATCTGCCCGAGGGCGAGGCGCACTTCGATTACCTGTATGAGCCGGGCAAGGCAGAAGTGCTCGACCGCTTCCTGCCCACCTATCTCTCGGCACGCATCGACCAGGCCGTCCACGAATCGGTGGCTTCGGAACACGGCGCGCGCATGACGGCCATGGAATCGGCCACCAAGAATGCGGAAGAAATGATTGGCCGCCTGACGCTCGAGTACAACCGTGCGCGCCAGGCCGCAATCACCACTGAATTGATGGAAATCATCGGCGGTGCCGAAGCTCTAAAGGGCTAGGGCACCTCGAAAGGATCAGCTTGCAATGAGCACTCAGACTGCAACAGAAGGCAAGATTATCCAGGTACTGGGACCGGTCGTGGACGTTGAGTTCGCCGGCGGCACCCCTCCGGAGATC
>JAGRBM010000275.1 GCA_020434085.1 Chrysiogenia bacterium
CCAGAAGAATCGCTGCCGCAAGGGTTCGCATGGAAGCCAGTCTACGGGTAAGCTTGCCCGGGCGCAAGATGGGCGCCCGGTTGAGACAATGCTGGAACCGTTTTTTTACATGCTCAAGGGGATGGGGCTGCCGGTCACGCCGACCGAGTGGATGACCCTGCACGAGGCGCTGGAGAAGGATCTGGCCGATTCCTCGCTGCTGGATTTCTACTACCTCTCGCGCGGGCTGCTGGTAAAGACCGAGCAGCACTACGACATTTTCGACCGGGCCTTCGGGGAATTCTTCTCCCGCTTCGAGACCAGCGAGGAAATGCTCGCCACCATTCTGGCCGGCATGAAGGCCCCAGATGAGGAGCTCAACCTCAGCCCCGAAGAGCTGGCCAAGCTCAAGAAGCTCAACCTCTCGGAACTGCGCGCACGCTTCGAAGAGAAATACCGCACCGGCCACTACGACGAGCACGTGGGCGGCAACAAGCAGATCGGCACGGGCGGGCGCTCTCCCACCGGAGAGATGGGCGACAATCCCCAGGGCCTGCGCGTGGGCGAGAACGAGCAGGGCCGCCACCGGCGCGCCATTCAAGTCGCCACCAAGCGACGCTTTGAGGACCTGTCGGGCGGCCGCGTGCTCGATACGCGCCAGATCCAGGCCGCGCTTCGCCGGCTGAAGGTGATGGTGGCCGAAGGCCCCGAAGACCAGCTCAGCCTGGAAAAGAGCATTGACGCCAGCGCGCGCGGCGGCGGCGACATCGAACTCGTCTTCGAAGCCGAGCGCCGCAACAGGGTGAAGGTAATCCTGTTCCTCGATGCCGGCGGTTCCATGTGGCCCCATGCCAAGATGGCCGACCTGCTGTTTTCGGCGGCGCGCGGGCTCTTCAAGCAGGTCGACCATTACTACTTTCACAACTGCGTCTACCAGCAGGTGTGGAAGAGCTTTGACAAGAACGAGCGCATCGACACGGCGCAGATCCTCAACGAGGCCGACCCCAAGAGCAAGGTGCTCTTCGTCGGCGATGCCGCCATGGCGCTCAGCGAGCTGCTCGCCGTCGACGGTTCCATCGATTACTTCCAGCGAAACGACCTGCCCGGCATCAAGTGGCTCAGCAAAATCCACGAGCAGTTTCCCAGCAGCGTCTGGCTCAACCCCGAGCCGCAGCGCGCCTGGAACATGACCGACTCGACCCGCTACATTCAGCGCGTCTTCCCCATGTTTCCCCTGACCCTTGAGGGCATGGAAGAAGCCGCGAAGTTCCTCGTTACCGGCAAAAAGCACTGACGCGCGTCTCATAATTGAAAGCCATCGAAACCTGTCATCCTGAGCACCGCGAAGGATCGCGTGGAGACGGCGTGAACGCGATTCTTCGGGACGCTTCACGTCCCTCAGAATGACAACATATTGATAGATTCATTGATTGAAGGCCCCTGCCGGGCCAGCGCGTTTGCCTTCCCGGAAAGCTTTCCGGTACCCTTTTTGGGTACGGAAAATTGTGGTTCTGAACATGCATCCGGAAGGAACCGATTCATGGCAAGCCAGCCCATGCCCACGCAGAAGACCCTCGGCGAGCTCAGGGCCTCCGAGTATCAGGCCCTCCCCATTCGCGAGGAGATGCGCCGCAACCTGATCCGCAAGCTCCGCGCCGGCGAGCGCCTGTTCCCCGGCGTCTATGGCTACGACGAGACCGTCGTGCCCCAGCTCGTCAACGCGATCCTGGCCGGGCACAACATCCTGCTGCTGGGCGAGCGCGGGCAGGCCAAGACACGCATCATCCGCTCGCTCACCTCGCTGCTCGACGAATGGATTCCCGTCATCGAGGGAAGCGAAGTAAACGACTCGCCCTTCGATCCCATCTCCAGCGACGGCAAGGACCGCCTGGCAAAGGATGCCGACAAGCTGCCCATCGCCTGGGTCAGTCGCGAGGAACGCTACGCCGAAAAGCTCGCCACGCCGGACGTGAGCACCGCGGACCTCATCGGCGAGATCGATCCCATCCGCGTTGCAGAGGGTCGCTACCTCGCCGACGAGCGAACCATTCACTTTGGCCTGATTCCGCGCACCAACCGCGGCATCTTCGCGATCAACGAGCTCCCCGACCTGCCCGAAAAAGTACAGGTCGCCCTGTTCAACGTGCTCGAAGAACGCGACGTGCAGATCAAGGGCTACAAGGTTCGCCTGCCGCTGGACGTGGTGGTCGTCGCCACGGCCAACCCCGAGGACTACACCAACCGCGGCCGCATCATCACGCCGCTCAAAGATCGCTACGACGCGCTCATCCGCACCCACTATCCGCGTGAGCGCGCACTCGAAGAACAGGTGATCGAGGGCGAGCGCCACGATCTGGCCGTGCCGGGCATGGCCCAGAAGGTGCCCGGATTCATGCGCAAGATCGTCGCCGAGCTCACCGGGCAGGCGCGGCGCAGCCCTGCCATCGACCAGCGCTCGGGCGTTTCGGTGCGCGTCTCCATCGCCAACTACGAATCCATGCTGGCCAATGCCGAGCGCCGCGCGATTCTCTGCGACGAATCCGAAATCGTGCCGCGCATCTCCGATCTGCGCGCGCTCATCGCCTCCACCATGGGCAAGGTGGAACTCGAATACACCGGCGAGGAAACCAGCGAGGCCGAGATCATCGGCGAGCTGATTCAGAAGGCGGTGCACACCGTCTTCAACGAGACCTTCAAGCCCCAGGAGCTGACCGAGGTGGTCACCGCCTTCAACGAGGGCTGGGGCGTGGAAGTCTCCGACGAGATGCCCTCGGCCGAGTACATGCAGGGCGTCGATCAGATCAAGGGCCTGCGCGCCGCGGTGGCCAAGCTGCTCGGCAAGGATGATTCACCCGGCCTGGTGGCCTGCGCCATCGAGTTCATCCTCGAAGGGCTGCATCTGTCCAACAAGCTCAACAAGGAGCTTAAGGACGGGTCGGTGGTGTACCGGTAGGGGCCGGGAGGCCCCGGCAAAATACCCTCCCCCTCCGGGGGAGGTGGGCAAAGCCCGGAGGGGGTCTGCCGAGCGGCGAGCAACTACCCCCTCAGTCCGGCTTTGCCTGACAGCTCCCCCGAAGGGGGAGCGTGAAAGGAAGAACATTCCTTGCGCATCTTCCGCTACAGCAAATGGGACGGCTCGCAATTCGAGTACGACCCCGATGCGACGCCGGGCACCAAGCCCGGGGCCACCTCGCGCGAGGATGTGAAGGATTTCTTCCAGGAACTCTCCAACAACCTGATCCACGGTTTCTCCACCCAGGAAGCCCTGGACTGGATGATGCGCAACGGCTTCGAGATGCCCAGCCGCCA
>JAGRBM010000276.1 GCA_020434085.1 Chrysiogenia bacterium
CATGAGTTCGTGCGTCGCTCGCGGGAGGTAAATGCCCGCGGAATCCACTACCTGCGCGCGCATCTCGAAAAGCGCGGGCTCAAGGTCACCCCCTCCTGGGGCAATTTCGTACTCGTCGACCTGGGTCGTCCGGCCATGCCGGTCTACGACGGTCTGCTTCGTCGCGGCGTGATTGTGCGACCGATGGGTGGCTACGGTCTGCCCAATTCGCTGCGCATTACCGTCGGCACGACCGAGGAACTCCACCATCTGGCCAAGGCGCTGGACTCGCTCATCCTGGGCGAGGGGTTTGGCAGCACGGGCGGAGGCGCGGCGTGATCTCGCGGCTCACACTTGTTGGCGTGGGGCTCATGGGCGCCTCGGCCGGACTCGCCGCAAAGGCACGCGGGCTGGCCGGCGAGGTCGTGGGCTTTTCGCGCCGCAGGCAGACCCTCGAAGAGGCAAAGCGCGTGGGCGCAATCGATTCCTTCGAGACCGACCTTGTCGCCGCCGTGCGCGGCGCGGACTTCGTGCTGGTCAGCGTGCCGGTCGACGTGGTCGCCGCGCGCGTCCTGGAAATCGCCGCGTGCGAGCTGGCCCCCGGTGCGGTGATTACGGACGTGGGCTCGGTGAAGGGAAACATCGTCGCGGAGGTCGCACGCGATGCAAAGGCGGCAGCGCTGTTTGTGGGCGGCCACCCCATCGCCGGAACCGAGAAGAGCGGCCCGGCCGCCGCGAAGGCCGATCTCTACGAGGGTCGCCACTGCATTCTCACGCCCGGCGCGGACGCGAAGAAGACCGCGGCGGTGCGCGCGTTCTGGGAAGCCCTCGGGATGAAGGTCGAAGAAATGGACGCCGCGCGCCACGACGAAGTGCTGGCCATGATTTCCCACCTGCCGCACGTGGTGGCCTACGCGCTGGTCGGCGCGGTCGCCCGCTATGACAGGGGTGAGCACCCCGCGCTCAAGTTCACCGCGGGTGGTTTCAAGGACTTCACCCGCATTGCCGCCAGCGCCCCCGAACTCTGGCGCGCGATCGTGGAAGCCAACGCCAAGTCGAGCCTCGATTCCATCGCGCGCTTCAAGGCCGAGCTCACTGCGATTGAAGATGCCATCGCCGCCGGAGATTTCGACAAGCTCGAAGATCTCTTTACGCAGGCCGCTACCGTGCGTCGCTCGCTGGAGGACGCATGAAGTCGGTGCGCGTGGCGCCAAAGCGCGGCGTCTGCGGCAGCGCGCTCGTGCCGGGGGACAAGTCCATTTCCCATCGCTCGGTCATGCTTGGTTCCATCGCCGAAGGCGTGACCGAAGTGACCGGCTTCCTTGCCGGCGAAGACCCGCTGGCCACCATGGCGGCCTTTCGGGAAATGGGCGTTGAAATCGCCCACAATGGAACGAATCTAACCATCCACGGCGTCGGCCTGCACGGGCTCAAAAAACCGGCGCGCACGCTCGACATCGGCAATTCGGGAACCTCGATTCGTCTGATGAGCGGGCTCCTCAGCGGGCAGGCCTTCGAGACGGTCATCGACGGCGATGCCTCGATTCGAAAGCGCCCCATGAAGCGGGTGATCGAGCCGCTCTCGAAGATGGGCGCGCGCATCGAGGACGCCGACGGCGCCGGGCACGCGCCGCTCACCATTCGCGGTGTTGCGCCGGGGCAGAAACTGCAGGCCATCAAATACGAAAGCCCCGTGGCCTCCGCGCAGGTGAAGAGCGCGATTTTGCTGGCGGGACTGTATGCGGACGGCAAGACCACCGTGCGCGAGCCCCATCCGTCGCGCGATCACACCGAGCGCATGCTCGCCCACATGGGCGTGCGGCTCGAACGCGGCGACTGGGGCGCGAGCATTGTCGGCGGCGCGCAGCCCAAAGCCGCAACCATCGATGTGCCCGCCGATATTTCCTCGGCGGCGTTCTTTCTGGTGGCGGCGCTGCTGGCAGGCGAGGGCGAACTTGTCCTGCCCAAGGTCGGTGTCAATCCAACCCGCGACGGGATCATCGAGGCGCTTCAGAGCATGGGTGCGAAGATTGAGCTGGAGAATCCGCGCGAGCTGGGCGGCGAACCCGTCGCCGACCTGCGCGTTGCGCCCGGCGCGCTGAAGGGCGCGACCATCGGCGGCGCGCTCATCCCCCGGCTCATCGACGAGATCCCGGCGCTGTGCGTGGCGGCGTGCTTTGCCGAAGGCAC
>JAGRBM010000277.1 GCA_020434085.1 Chrysiogenia bacterium
CAATACGCTGGCAATCATGGGCGAGGAGATCACGCCCTTCTTCGGCCTCGAGGACGACGCCCGCGCCGTGCTCGACAATAACGAGC
This sequence comes from Chrysiogenia bacterium, assembly GCA_020434085.1. Classification (NCBI taxonomy): domain Bacteria; kingdom Pseudomonadati; phylum Chrysiogenota; class Chrysiogenia; species Chrysiogenia bacterium. The sequence goes on from JAGRBM010000277.1 coordinate 87, forward strand.
ATGTGAAGATCGTGATCTTCGGCCATACCCACGGGGCCATGCAGCGCTACTACCGCGACGGCAAGACCTATATCAATACCGGCACCTGGACCCGCATGATCAACCTCGACTTCCGCAGCCTCGGCCAGAGCACGAGCCTCACCTTCGCGCTCGTGGAGTATACCGAAGAAGGCCAGCCGATTGCTTCGCTGCGGGAATGGCGCGGAGTGCATCATCCGCACCGGCCAGTAAACTTCTAAAACCGGCCCCCATGCCTGTTGATCCGGCGCCAGCAATCGACCCGCGAGTATCCACGGGCGAGGCTGGCGCTGTTTTTTAGAGATTTGGCGCTTGCAGGGACTTCATGCCAGCACGGGTTTCAGATGCTGGTTGTGGTAGTCCGCGTAGATCATGAGATGAGCGTAGAGGCGATCGGTTCGCTTCGTCGTGCACCAGGTCTTTCGCACCAGGCGGCTCACGTTGGCCCGGAACATCGCGCAGGTATGATTGAGGCTGAAGAGCGGATCGAATATCGTCTTCTTGAGCTCGCCCTGGCCGCCGAGCGAGCTGCGCCGGCTCTGGTAGGTCACATGGCGAGCCTTGGGAAAGAATTTTTTCACATCACCTGGATAGTGCGGATTGCTGTCTGATTTGATCACGGCATCTTCCACCACCAGATCCTGCAGGGTGCGGAAAAGCCGGGCCCGGCCGAGATGCCGCTCGTCCACTCTCGGCCCATACTTTCGGGCTTTCTCGACGAGGAGCCCCTTCGCGGGCATGCGTGAGACTTCCAGGCCCAGGATCCGCCTGGTTCTGGATTGCACGGCCAGAGTGACCGATAGCGGCTTGCACTTCGTGTGCTCAAAGGTTTCCAAGTCATCAAACTCGATCACTCGCGACTTGGCGCTATAATGGTTATTGATGCGGAGATTGCACTCCGCCTCGAAGCCCAGAACCATGAGCTTACGTTCCACCGTCTTGCGGTTGAGCTTAAAGGTGCGGGCCGCCCGGCGGATGGTGCCCGCGCTGGCGAAATGCCGGCGGAGCGCCTCATTTTTCTTCCGTTTTTTGTGCCGGAACCAGCGGTTGAAGGTGGCCCGCGAGCAGGTGCCCTTGCAGATCCGGCACTGGAAGCGCTGGATCCAGCGCGAATCACCGGTTCGATAATAAAACCCAAAGCGAACATAACTTGAACCGCTGATCCGCTCAGCCAGGCAATGAGGGCATTCTGAGTGCAACATCCCCGGGGAATCGCAAGGCCCAGGCCAGCTTTCCCTCGGAGTTCTTCACTTGCATCAACAGGCAAGGGGGCCGGTTATTGAAAATCCGATTTCGGCCGAATCAGAGCGCGCACTGCATAGTAGCCGGCCCCCGCTCCCACCGCGCACAGGGCAATTGGCACCGCGAAGACACTGGCCCCGCCGGAAGCCGAGTAGCCGAAACCAGCTGCCACGGTCGCTTCCACCCAGGTCATGGTTGCTCCTGCCGCAGCACCGGCACCGATCACGCCACTGCCAATGGCGAGCCGTGCATGCCCGCCGCCATTGCGCTTCAACTCCACAATTCCGGTTCCAAGCACAGCGCCGCCGGCGGCACATACGACAGTAGTGCCCAGCAGGAAGATTCCGAGGCCTGCCGTCCTGTAGGGCCGATTTACCTCTTTGGTCAGCGAGGCTTGAGCCAGCGCCTGGCGCGCCTGGGGGATGCTGGCGCAATCAGGAAGCGCACTTCTCCCGGAGCGCCCTTCCAGCTTTGCGCAAACGGCCCGGCCGGTCTTGCGGTCGATCAGCAGGATCCCGGCAGGCTCCGAGAAGGCCAGCCCCTTGGGCGAGCCGGCTTTGGGCTTGGCGTTTCCTTCCGGAGACGGTGCCCCCATCGCGCCAGCGGGATTCAGCGAATTAAGCAGGAAGAGCGCGCAGATCAGTCCCGAGGCATGAGCATAGTGGCGTTGCAGTGAATGTTTCATAGGATCCTCCGTGCAGAGGAAACCGGGCTGAGCGCCAAAGCTCGCGCGAGGGCTTTTCGGGGCCGGTGGGCCTATTTCTCTTCGGAATAGCGGTCCTGCTCGCCCTCGTCCTCATTATAGATGCAGCAGGTGCATTCCTGCCCGTCCCAGGTGCAG
>JAGRBM010000278.1 GCA_020434085.1 Chrysiogenia bacterium
CAGAATGACAGCCAGCAAGTGAGTATTGAGGAAGCATGCCGCGGGCCTACATCGGATACGGAAGCAACCTGGGGCGCAGGCGCGCCACCATCGAGCGCGCGTTGCTGCTCGTCCATGCGCTGCCCGCTACGAGTGTGCTCGCCCAGAGCCGCTACTACCGCACCGACCCATGGGCGATGGCGCCGGGAACGCCGGCGTTTCTCAATGGCTGCGCCGAGATCGAAACGACGCTCTCACCCGAGGTGCTGCTCCACCACCTGCACCAGATCGAGCGTCGTCTGGGGCGCTTCGCGCTTCGCGGCCCCCATGGCGAATATCTGAGCCGCACGATCGACCTCGACATCCTGCTCTATGAGGGATGCGTGCAGCCCGGCGGCACGCCCGCCCTGCCCCACCCGGAAATTGCCGCGCGCCGCTTCGTGCTCGAGCCCCTTTGCGAGCTTGCACCGGCGCTCATGCACCCGGTGCTGAACAAAACCGTTCGGGAGTTGCTTGAAGAATGCCCGGATCCCGGGCGCGTGTGGAGCGTGGGCTGAGCCCTACTCGCCTGAATCGCTTTCGATCGCCGGCAGCGGGCGGCCGGTGCGCTCGATCACCTTGCCCTCAGCGATTTCTTTTTTCACGGAAACCCCCAGCGCGGGGAACTTGCGCAGGCTCGGCAGGATGCGGCGGTCGAAGGAACCGACCGCGTCGTTGTAGGCGCCGATGGACTGGTCGAGGTGATTGCCCACGCGCCCGAGGTGCTCGCTGAATTTGGCCATGCGCTCGTAGAGCTCGGCGCCCACGTCGGCGATTTCGCGTGCGCTCTCTGCAAGGGCTTCCTGCTGCCAGCCGTAGCGCACGGCATGCAGGAGCGCGATGAGCGTCGTCGGCGTGGCGAGCATCACACGGTCAGCAGCGGCGCGCTCGATGAGCTCGGGATCCTGCTCGAGCGCGGCGCTGAAAAATGATTCGCCGGGCAGAAAGAGAATTACGAATTCGGGCGAGTTCGGAAACTGCTGCCAGTAGCTCTTGCTGGAGAGTTGCTTGACGTGATCGCGCACGTGACGCGAGTGCGCGGTCAGACGCGTGAGGCGCTCTTCTTCGTTCTCGGCTTCAAGCGCGTCGAGAAACGCGGTGATGGGCGCTTTGGCATCGACGACGATGTTCTTGCCGCCGGGCAGGTTGATCACCATGTCGGGGCGCAGCTTGCCGTCCTCGCCATCGACGCTGTGCTGGGTGTTGAAGTCGCAGTTCTTCGTCATTCCGGCCAGCTCGGCAACGCGCTCGAGTTGAATTTCGCCCCAGCGCCCGCGCACCTGCGGCTTGCGAAGCGCCTTGACGAGGTTCCCGGTCTCCGACTGGAGTTTTTCCTGCGCGCCCAGCAGGCCCTTTACCTGCTCGCCGAGCGCGCCGTAGGCCTCGCGCCGGGCCTCTTCCATGCTGGTGATGGTTTTGGAAAATTTTTCGAAGTTCTCCTGCACCGGCTTCACCAGATTTTCGATGGCCTGCTTGCGCTTGTCGAGATCACCCCGCGCTTCGACCTGGTATTTCTCCAGCGTTTCCTTGGCGCGCTCGATGAAGTTTTTGCTGGCGTTGTCCAAGGCCTTGTTCGAGAGGTTCTCAAAAGTCTTCTTGAGTTCTTCTTCGTTGGAGCGCAGCTCGGCAACGCGCTCTTCCCACACGCGGCGCTCGGCCTCGAGGGTTCGCTGGGCGCTTTCCTTTTCCAGACGCACGGTGGTCTCAAGTTCGGCAATGCGCGCGGCGCTGCCGTCGTCGGCGCCGCCCTTTGCGCGCGCGAGAATCCAGCCGACGAGCGCGCCCACGGCCAGACCGATCAGAATTCCGATTCCCAGTTCCATGCTTGCCACCATGGCACGAAGCCCCGGGCCGGGCTACATCGCGCCTGCTTCCTCGGGCTGGTCACTTGGGTCCAGCGCCGCGCCCATCACCAGGAGCTTATCCTCGAGCGCCTCGGCGGCGCGCGCAGAGCGCGCGGCCCTCACCTTGAACCAGCCCCAGATCCCCGCCGCCAGCACCATGCCGGCCGCAAAGCTCGGCATCCGCCAGCCAGCCGGCATCCACACCGGCGCAATCAGGCCAAACGCAAAGGGCGGCGAGGCCAGTTGCCAGGCCTGCTCGCCGCGCACGCGCTCTTCCTCGCGCGCGTCGTGAAGCGCGCGCCGCAGCGCCGCTTCCTCGGGGCTCATGCTCTCTTCAGTCATAGATCTGAACTGTGACAGGTTGTGTCACGCCCCCCTCTGCCCCTGTCGGGCATCTCCCCCGCGAGCGGGGGAGAGCAAGAGGATCTCTTTCCTATTCACCCATCACCTTGACGATCACGCGCTTGTCGCGCTGGCCGTCGAACTCTGCGTAGTAGACCTGCTGCCAGGTTCCCAGGTCGAGTTTTCCCTCGGTGATGGGGACGATGACCTGGTGGTGGACGAGCAGGCTTTTGAGGTGCGCGTCGCCGTTGTCCTCGCCGGTGCGGTGGTGCTTGTAGCCCTCATTGAACGGTGCGAGGTTTTCGAGCCACTCGTCGATGTCGGCGAGCAGGCCGTCCTCCCAGTCGTTGACCCACACGCCGGCGGTGATGTGCATGGCCGAGACGAGCATCATGCCTTCCTCGATGCCCGATTCATTGAGAATCGCCGTGAGGTCGTCGGTGATGCGCACGTACTCACGCGGCTTGTTGGTGTTGAACCACAGATACTGGGTGAACGATTTCATCTGCGCCCTACCTGCCCGCCTCGGTGAGCACGCGCTCGATCTCCGCCTCCAGCGTGGCGGCCGGAAGCTGGCCGATGAACTTCTTGACCACGACGCCCTTGTCGTCGACGAGATATCCCGTCGGCAGGCCCGGCGAGGGGCCGAAGAGCGCCATGTCCTCGGTAGTGCCGAGCGCCACGGGGTAGACCATTTTTTCGGTCCTGGCGAAATGAGAGATCGCTTCGAGCGAGAGATCGTCCACGGAAATTCCGAGCACCGCAAAGCCGCGGTCCTTGTATTTTTCGTGGATGGAGTTGAGCTCGGGAATGGCCTGCGTGCAGGGGCCGCACCACGTCGCCCAGAAGTCGACGTAGATGAGCTTGCCGCGGTAGTCGGCGATTTTGAGCTCGCCGCCGCTCACGGCCGGAAACGAAAGGTCG
>JAGRBM010000279.1 GCA_020434085.1 Chrysiogenia bacterium
GGCGGGCGGCACGGCGACTTTCGACGATCTGACCTACGACACGATCGGATTTGTGAATTTTGACGTGGTGGACATGGGCATGACCCTGCCGTCGATCACGCCGGGATCGGTGCAAATCATTCCGCCGGCCTTTGGTCTGATCGGCGGTGCGACCATCAACCAGGGCGCCGCCCTCAACGCGATCGCTGCGGGTGATACCGACCTCGACGGCGATATCGATGTTGCGGCGGTCAGCACGGCAAGCGACATTGTCTACACCCACCTCAATCAGGGGAACTCCACCTTCGCGCCGTTTGCCGGCGTGGCCGTGGGGGACCAGCCGGTCGATGTTGTGCTGGCGGACTTCAATCATGACGGTCTCCCGGATATCGCGACGGCAAATGCCGGTGTTACGAGCCTCTCGGTAGCGCTCAACAACGGTGCCGGTTTTGACAGTGCGGTGGGTACGACGCTCGCCGGTGGTGCTTCTACGCTGGCGGTCGGACATCTCGACAGCGACGGCAACCTGGACATGGTCGTGGGCCATAGTACAGCCGATGCCTACGTTTTGACCGGAAACGGTGCGGGCATGTTCAGCGGGGTCTATCAGGTGAGCGCGGTCAACGATACGCAGCAGGTTGCCATCGAAGACCTCGACCATGACGGGGACGGGGATGTGCTGATCCTTGCCGGTACCGGAGCGGCAGCAAGGCTGCGGGTATTCTTCAACGCCTCGCTGGTCTTCACCGAGTCGACTTCCTCCCCATATGTGGCAACCAACTCCGATTCAACCGCCTTTGGGCTGGCCGACTTCAACAACGACGGCTTCGCCGATGTGATGATCTCTTCGCCCTCGGGCGTGCAGCGCTTTATCAATGATGGAAACGGCGACTTCGCCATCTTTGGAACGACCGGGACAGCGGAATCTACCCCGGTCTGGTCGGAGGCGGTCGACGTGGACGGAGACCGGAACCAGGACTTGCTGGTTCTCCACGCGAGCAGCCAGCTCAGTCTGATGCTTGGCGACGGAAGCGGAAATCTCTCTGAAGAGAACCATTCGCCGTTCCCGGCCAACATGGGTGTCAATGACGGCGCGCTGCTGGATATCGACGGCAACGGACGCGTCGATCTGGCAGTGAGCCTCGATACTGCAAACGAGATCGACTTCTATGGCAATAACGCTCCCGAGCCCAAAGCTGTCTCGATTGGTACCGGGTTCAGCACCACCTGCCTCGTCGATGCAATGGGGGATGGCTACTGCACGGGTAGCGACAACGTGAGCGGCACGCTCGGCAACGGTAACCCGATCGCCGATGTGCAGCAGCCCGATCCGGTGGACACTACCAATGTCACCGGCACGGGCCGGTGGCTCAAGATCGATCCGGGTTCGACGGTCAGTTGCGGTCTCACGATCGAGCACGACGCCTATTGCTGGGGCAACGCCGCACTTGTGGGCGACAATGGCGGTCCCAATCCGGCGCCCGAGCCGCAGGCGGTCGCAACCGGGCCGATCGGCGGTTCCACGAAGTTCGCCGACATCCAGGTCGGCAACGGTTCAATTTGCGGCCTGATGGTCGATGGCGACGCCTACTGCTGGGGCCTCGACAACAACAACGAGCTGGGCAACGGGCCGGGAACCGCTACGCTGGATATCCCGAGCGCGGTGGATACCACCAACGTGGTTGGCAGCGGGAAGTTCAAGAAGATTGCCATCGGCACCGACCATGGCTGCGCAATCTCGCGGGAGGGCGACGCCTACTGCTGGGGCAGCAACGCCAACGACCGGCTGGGTGATGGCAGCGGCACGAACCAGGACATCCCGGTGCAGGTTGATACGACCAACATCGGCGCGGGTTCGACCGAGTTTGTCGACATTGCACCGGGCGGCTCGCAGACCTGCGGTCTCATGAGCGACGGCGTGGTTTACTGCTGGGGCAACGACACCCCCGGCGCACTGGGCAATGGTGCCGGCACCAATTCGGAGACGACGCCCACCACGCCGGTCGATACCGGTGCGATTACGGGCTACAAGGACTTCCGCGAGATCGAGGCGGGCAACCAGTTCACCTGCGGAATCCTGGCCGACGGGCGCAGCTACTGCTGGGGTGCCGACGGCAACGGTGAGCTTGGAAACGACCCGGCATTCTCGAATGCCGATTCGCCGGTGAAGGTAGACGTTACCGGTCTGCCCTCGAACCAGGAGTTCAAACTCATTACACCGGGCGTCACCCACACCTGCGGCCTGGCCTATGATGGCAGCGCCTGGTGCTGGGGTCTCGACGATGCCGGTCAGCTCGGCGGCACGCTCGGCGATGACACCTCCGGGGTTCCGGCGCCGGTGACCGGCTTCTAGTCTGGTATAAAGCCACAATGCGAAAGGGCGCGCCGATGATGGCGCGCCCTTTCTTTTTTCGCTTATTCGGGAAGCAGCTTCCGGCCCGGAGGGCCCTTGAGGATCACGATGAGCTGGGCAACCCCGTCCTTCCAGCCGATTTTCTTGCCTTCCTCGCGGGTGCGGGCGCGGTAGGTGATGGGCACATTGGCCACGCGTGCTCCCAGGCGGATGAGCTCGGCCGCCAGCTCGGGATCGAAGCAGAAGCGATTTTCCGTGGAAGTCACGTAGGGCAGATACTTGCTGCGGAAGGCCTTGTAGCAGGTCTCCATATCCAGCACGTTCGTGCGGTTGCGCGTATTGAACACCCAGGAGAGAAAGCGGTTGGCCGCGAAGTAGAGCGGGCGCATGTGCTCGGGCCGTCCTTTGTGAAAGCGGTCGCCGAAGACCACGTCGGCGCGTCCGGCCTGCATGGGCTCGAGCAGGACGGGGTAATCCTCTGGCCAGTACTCGAGGTCGGCATCCTGAATGACGACATATTCGTGCGAGACGTGTTCGAAACCGCGGCGCACAGCCGAGCCCTTGCCTTGGTTGGGGCTCTGACGAATCAGACGGATCTGGGGGAGCTCGCTCTCGATGAGGCGCTCGACAAGCTCGCTGCTGCCATCGCTGGAGGCATCGTCGACCACGATGATCTCGCCGACGACCGGCTGCGCGGCGACGCGGCGCAGAATTTCTTCGAGAAAGTCCGCCTCGTTGTGGACGGGCATGATGACCGACAGGCACGGCGCGCCGCCGGGCGCAGGGGAATTTGCGTGTGGCTCACTCATGGGCAAATACAATCCGGCCGCGCCGGGGCGAGCCGATAAACATCAGTAATTCCAAGCAGTTATGCCTGCCTAGGCGATTCTGCCGAGCTCGCCGGCCACCTTCTTGGGGACGCCCTTTTCCTTGTACTTGATGTACTTCTTGTAGCTCTTCGGGCGACGCTTTTCGAGCCAGACCAGGAACTCGTCGGCCTTCTGGAAATAGGCCTTGTGCAGCGGCTCATCGGGCCAGCGCACTTCGCAGTCTTTCCAGTCGTAATCGCGGCAGATCTCGGGGCGCGTCTCGTAGACGCCGCACAGCCCATTCTCGGTCAGATTCTCGCACTTGCTGTCGAACTGGATGTACCAGTCGCCATCGAAGTCCAGGAAGATACTCACGTTGGGGTGGTAGAGGTACCACATCACGCAGTCGTAGTCGGAATGGGTTGTCGGCTCGTCGATTTCCGTCGCCACGTAGCTGCAGCACTGGATGCAGTTGTAGCAGGGGTGGTCCTTTTCCTTCTTCATGGGAGAGTTGAGGACTGGAAGAACCATCATGGTGCGCGCGGCGCTCGGGTCGAGCTGCACAACCTTCTTCGCCTTTTTGGCTTTCTTGTCCTTCTTGTTCTTCTGCTTGTCTTTCTTCTTGCCCATGGTGCGTGAGTTCCCTTGTCTGGAGGGCACGCAGCGGCTCCGTTGCTGAAGCGCTGCTGCGTGCTGTGTCCCCTTCGATAGCGTGCATGGCCCGATGGGTCCAGCCGCCGCGCCCATTCATGTGGGTTCGTGACAAGGATGCCACGGGCGGTCATGTTGAAGCCATGAGCTTGAGCTCTCAAAAATCGTCGGACGCGGCGCTCGCGCGGCTGGCCCGTCGCATCGAGGGCTGCGAGGCCTGCCCGCGGCTGGTGAGCTGGCGCGGAGAGGTCGCACGCGAGAAACGCAGGGCCTTTGCCGCCGAGACCTATTGGGGCAGGCCGGTGCCGGGATTTGGCGATCCGGCGGCCCGCATTCTCATCGTGGGTCTTGCCCCCGGCGCCCATGGGGCCAACCGAACGGGCAGGCCCTTTACCGGGGATCGCTCGGGGCAGTGGCTCTACCGGGCGCTCCATCGTGCCGGGCTCTCCAGCAGGGCCGAATCGGTACGGGCCGGAGACGGCCTGCGCCTTCGGCACGTCTGGATCACCAATCTCGTGCGCTGCGTTCCGCCGCAAAATCGTCCTGCCGGCGATGAGCTAAAGGCCTGCAGCGTATTCCTGGATGAAGAACTGCGCCTGCTGGGGCGCGTGCGGGTCGTCCTGGCACTGGGTGGAACGGCCTGGAATCAGAGCTGGAAGACTTTGGGCGGAGCCACGCCGCACCCGCGCTTCGGCCATCTGGCCCAGGCACAGTTGGGTGGAAAAACCCTGTTGGGTTCCTACCATCCGAGCCAGCAGAATACCTTTACGGGCAGACTGACCGAGCCGATGTTCGATGAGGTGTTTACGCGCGCCCGCTCTCTGGCCGCGCTTCCGAAAAAGCGAAAGCGTTAGGGAACGAAGGTGAGCTTGTCCGGAGCGCCGGCATAGGACTTCTCGAGCGCCGCGCGCTCTTCTTCGAGCATCGCGCCCTGCGCCACGCGCAAGGGCAGGGGGGCGAGCGCGCCGAGGATCGTCTCAAGCGATTGCACGCTGGTAAGGCCGGGCACATGCCCCTCGAACTGGAAGCGCGTGGGCGCGACGGTGGTCATCGGTCGGACAGGAAGCTCCAGCGCCGCGACGCGTGCGTCGATGAACGCCAGCGGCGCCCCCAGTGTGCCGGTGCCGTCGTAAACTTCAAAACTCTCGAACGCGGAAAAGTCCTGCATCTTCAATAGTGAGAGCAGCGCCGCCAGCGTCTGGCCGGTTGCAGTTGTCTCGGCCGCCGCTTCATTGTCGGAATAGGAGAGCGGCTCGACGAGCAGCAACGTCGCCGCCCGTGCGCGCACCTCTTCAGGGACCTGCGCTTCGATCAGGGTGCGGACACGCGGGAAGTAGATGAGAAGCCCGCTGCCACTGCCACTCTCGCGGCGCGCGCGCAGGCCCGTCCAGGAATCCTCCCAGCGGTTTTTCTCCAGCGGCTTCCAGCGCGCGGGTTCGACCAGTGCTTCAAAATTCGGATCCAGCAGGCGGCGCACCAGATCGGCGCGTGCCTCGCGCGTGGCGGGAAACGGGGCTTTCCGGCGTGCCTCCAGCACTTGCCGGGTCATCCATTCGGAAATCTGGGGGTAGGGACCGTCGCCGGCGAAGAGCTCTTTCGCGGCAACCAGCGGCAGACCCGCCGGGGCGAAGGGAACCTCGATCAGATCGCGCGGCCACCACTTCAGCTCGGTCGTCTTCGCCAGGTCGGCAAGGCGCGCCCCCAGTGGCTGCGGCTCGCGTGAGAGCAGTCCCGAATCCTGTGCACGCGGCAGGATTCCCTGCTCGGCCAGATACTTCAGCGCCGGGGGCGAGAGGTAGTAGGGCAGGTGAGGCCCTTGCCTGACCACAACGTCCTGCAGGCGCGCGAATTCATCGGCCGGCAGCAGTGCCCGGGCCTTTGTCGCCATCTCCGAGAGCAGCGCCAGTCGGCGCGTCTCATCCGGGACGAAGGTGTTGTCCTTGCCGCCGTTGATCCAGAGCGTGGGGTGAGCATGGGCATTGAGGGCGAGGAGTTCGTCGAGTCTGATCGCCCGGCTCAGCCCCGGCACGCGCCAGCCACCGGCGGCAAGGCCGGGAACCTCCGCCGGGACGACCAGCGTGGAGGCGGCAACGAGCACATCGACGCGCTCGTCGAGCAGGCCGGTGAGCAGCGCCGTCCAGCCACCCAGCGAATAGCCTGCCACCGCGAGCGGCAGCTTGCCGGTGCGCGCGTCGGCGCGCGCCGCGGAGATGAGGCGGCGGATGTCGCTGACCTGCACCCCGAGCAGCGGGCGGCCGACATCGGCACTGATGGCCAGCACGTCATCGTTGAGAAACTCACGGGCGCGTATTTCCGGGGTATGGCTGCGTTCGCCCTCCCCAAGTGTGTCCCAGCCGATGCAGGCGGCGCCCGCGCTGACGAAGGCCGCACATGAGAGCTGGGAGAGAAAATCGTGCTTGTTCTGCCCGGTGCCGTTCGCCAGTACGACAACGGACTTGGGAGTGCTGTCGGGGGGCAGCCACAAAAGCGCGGGCAGGTCGAGCGCGTCGCCGGGCCCGCTGACGCGCCAGGCCTCCACCCGCGCATGGGGGAGACGTTTTCCCCAGACCTTCTTCACCATCGTGATGGGTGCCGGGGCCTGGATTCCCAGGGCGGCCAGCACCGGGGGGCGGGCGCGCACGAGGGCTGCGCCCAGGGCGCCGGGACTTGCATCCAGACCGGGGAATTGGGCGATTTTTGCGCGCAGGTAGGCATCATAGCGCGCGAAGCGCTGCTGGCGGCGCTCAACGCTCTTCTTGGCCAGGGCTTCCTCGGACGGCGGGTGGGGCCCGCTCAGCGGTTTGCGTTCGCTCGCGCTGTCGCAAGCGGCTAGGCCGAGCAGCAGAAGAAGCACGCACAGAAGTTCTCGCCGCATGAAACAGGTCCCTTTCCCCGGACTCCCCACGCGTGAGATCGGCCCCTTTTACCGCCGGATGCGGCAGCTATGATGGGGGCTCGCCGCGTGGGAGTCGCCCCCAATCCTACCAGTCAGGAATCGCGACACAAGCAAGCGCCCGCGGCGGGCGAGGGAGAGTCATCTATGAAAGCAATGCTGTTCACGCTGGTCCTGCTGGCCGGCACCACCGCAGGCTTCGACAAGCCCGAGAGCGCCTACTGGTACGCCCCCGGCCGGAACTGGTTCGTCTCCAACGTGGCGGGATCGCCCGTGGGCAAGGACGGCAACGGCTGGATCGCGCGCCTTGACGAGAGTGGCAAGGTGACCTCTGAGAAATGGGTCTCCGGCCTCAACGCGCCCAAAGGCATGCGTGCCCACGGAGGAAAACTCTACGTGGCCGACATCGATCAGCTCCGCATCATCGATGTAGAGAAGGGCGAACTTCTTGAAAGCGTGCCCTATGAGGGGGCGAAGTTCCTCAACGACGTAGCCGTCGGTTCCGATGGCACGGTCTACATTTCCGACATGATTACCAGCAAGATTCACACCTGGAGCGGCGGCAAGGCCGGGACATTTCTGGAGGGGGAGTCGATCGAGCATCCCAACGGAATCCTGATCGACGGCGACAAACTCATCATCGCCGCCTGGGGACCGGGCATGGACCCGGCGAGTTTTGCCACGACGAGCCCCGGCCGGGTGCTCACCGTGGATCTCAAGACGAAGAAAGTTACGCCACTCGGAAGCGGCGCGCGCGTGGGGAACCTCGATGGCATTGAAAAGCGCGGCGAGGGCTACCTGGCCACGGACTACATGACCGGAAATCTCTATGAAATCTCCGCCGACGGCTCGGCGAAGCTGTTGCGCGACGGCTTTGTAAACGGCGCCGACATCGGGCTCGATCCCGCGCGCGGCCTGCTGGCGGTTCCGGAGATGGGGGCCGGCAAGGTCACATTCATCGATCTCGAAAACTGACTCGCGGCCGGCGCATTCGCGCGGTGTGACGCAAGTCCTTGCTGAGGGAGGCGCCCGAAGGGCAGCTTATAGGGGATGCGGGAGCAATTTCATGGAGTCGGGCGGCGCGCGCGGGGACTATCCCTTGCCGCGCTGTGCCTGGTGGTTGCACTCTGGTGCGGCCCCGCGCTCGCGCAGGAGCCCCCGCCCGAGGAAACCCCCGCTGCGGTTCAGGAATCCGTGGCCCAGTCGGAGCCTGAAACACCCGCCGAGACGACAGCCCCGGCGCGAACGCCCGTGGAGGAATCGAGTAACGAGCGCAAGCCCAAGCCCGGCATGATGGAGCAGCTCGAAATCTACGGCGACACGATCCCGACGATTCCAAGGCGCTTCGAACGGCGTGCGCGTGAGCTTCCCGAAGAAATTCCCGACCGGCTGCGCAACTTCCCCTCGCGGGTCAAAAAGCTTCCCAGGGACATTGAAGAAGGAATGGGTGATTTCATCCAGGAGGTCCCTTTCCCCGGCGCCCCGCCGGTGAAGGATCGCCCGCCCGGTTGGAACCGGGAATTCTTTCTGGACCTGCCGAAGGAACCCATGGACGAGGCGGAGGGCTTCGGTCTCGTCCCGCAGCTTGGTTACTCCCAGGAAACGGATTTTCTCTACGGCCTTGGATTTGCCGTGGGTTCCTGGCCCTTCAAGAAAGACCACCTGGAGATCGGTGCGGCCGGCACGACCAAAAATCAGTATGAACTCGAGTTCGACTACATCGCCCCGCAACAGGCCGGCGGCCTCTTCCGCATGGAACTCGAATCGAACCTTCGCACATGGGTGAGTTCCTACTTCGGCCAGGGAATCGATACCAACGAGAGCGATCGGGATCAGTTCGACTACGATTCCTTTAATGTGGATTTTTCCTGGTGGGTTCACCTGCCCATGCATTTTCGCGCGGGCGTGGTGTTCGGGCTGGAGGAATGGGACATCGTCCGAACGACTTTCGATCCCAACGGCATTTTCATCACCGCCACCCCGATCGGATCCAACGGCGGACGCGTGGTGACCATCGGCGGGGGGCTGGCCTTCGACAATCGCGACAACGAGTTCTTTCCCAATGACGGCGTGCTGGTCGAGGGCAGGGTGGTCAACTCCAACGACGCCTACGGCGGCGACTTCGACTACAGCCGCATGACCATCGATTTTCGCGCTTTCTGGACGCCGGTGAAGACGGGGCACGTCATCGCCCTTCGGACCTTTTACGACGTGACCTTCCAGGGCAATCCACCCTTCTTTGTGGAGCCCGTGCTCGGAGGGGCAGAGTTTGCGCGCGGCTATTTCGAGGGACGCTTCCGCGATTCGAATGCGCTGGCCGCGACCCTCGAATACCGTTTCCCGATCTACGGGCGCATCAACGCCGCGCTGTTTTTCGACATCGGGCAGGTCCAGGGCTCGCCGCTCGACTTCACGCTCAGCGATTTTAAACCTACCGGTGGGGGCTCGCTGGGTTACCTGATCCCGCCGGGAAAGATCCTTCTGGTGCGCCTCGAAATGGCCGCCTCGGAAGACCAGGTCACGTTTGCCCTGCGTTTCGGGCATTCCTTCTGAGCGGCGGGGGCATGGCCCCGCGCGGTGATCGTGGTCTATGGTGAGCCCGGCGCCCGGAACTCCGGGCGCGGAACGGATTCCAATGCGACGCGGCTGGTCCGAAGAAAAAGACGAGGGACTCGACCGAAAGCCCCCGTGGATGAAGATGAAGATCCCGGCGGGCGCGGGCTACGTGCGCCTGAAGGATCTTGTCGCACGTCAGAGCCTCAACACAGTCTGCCAGTCGGCAACCTGCCCCAACATCGGCGAGTGTTGGGCGGCAGGAACCCTCACGATCATGATTCTGGGCGGCACCTGCACGCGCCGCTGTGCGTTCTGCGACGTGCCGACGGGAAATCCCAAGGGCGTCGTCGATGCCGAAGAACCCCGCCGCGTGGCCGAGGCCCTCTCGGAACTGGGGCTCAAGCACACGGTAGTGACCAGCGTGGACCGCGACGATCTGAGCGACGGCGGCGCGGCGATCTGGGCAGAGACGATCAGTGAGATTCGCGCGCGCTGCCCGGGCCTGACGCTGGAGACGCTCACCGGCGACTTCGGCGGCGACCATGGGGCGCAGGACCTTGTGTTTGCCGCGCGTCCCGA
>JAGRBM010000280.1 GCA_020434085.1 Chrysiogenia bacterium
GCACTTCGTCGCCGGGCTCGGCGTTGACCGCGCGGGCCAGGTCGCTGCCCAGGATGATGCGTGCGCCCTCGCGGCTCTCGACGTACTCGCGGATGAAGGGATCCTTGATGCCCTTGACCTCGCCGCCCCCGAGACTTGCGAAGGAACCGATCTTCATGTGGTCGGGAAAAACGGTGGCATTGCCCGCCTCGGCCGGACGCACGCCGACAAGCCGCACCGCGCCCACTTCCTCGCCGCGGGCGATCATCGCTTCCTTGCGGAAGAAGGGCGTCGTGCCGGTCACACCGGGAATCTGGTTGATTCGTCCAAGGAGCGAGTCGAGTTCATCGACGGAGACTTCCTGCTCGCGCGAGGAAAAGTGAACGAGAACGGGAGCGGTGGCGCCCACCATCTGGGCGCGCAGTTTCTGGGTAAAGCCCGCCATCACCGCCTGCACGACAAGCAGCGCGGCCACGCCCAGCGTCACACCGGCCACGCCGATGAGGCTCTGCGCCGAGAGCCCGCTGCTGGTGTCCGTGCCACGCAGGTAGCGGCGGGCAATAAAGCTCTTCCAGTTCACTCGCCCTCGCCCTGGGAGTTCTCGCCCTCGCCGGCGGCAGCGCGCGCGCGCATCTGCGGAAAGAGAATGACATCGCGAATGCTCGCCGCGTCGGTGAGCAGCATGACCAGCCGGTCGATGCCGATCCCCTCGCCCGCCGTCGGCGGCAGGCCGTATTCAAGCGCGTGGATGTAGTCGGCGTCGTAGTCCATGGCCTCTTCGTCGCCGGCTTCCTTTTGTTCGACCTGCGCGCGGAAGCGCCCTTCCTGGTCGACCGGGTCGGCCAGCTCGTTGAAACCGTTGGCCAGCTCGCGCCCGTAGATGTAAAGCTCGAAACGATCGGTGTAGTCGGCATTGCCGTCGGTGCGGCGTGCCAGCGGGCTTACGATGGCCGGGAACCCGGTGATGAAGGTCGGCTGGATGAGCGTGGGCTCGACCAGTTCTTCAAACAGCGTGACCAGATTGGCCAGCGGCTTGTCGGGATCGAAGAACTTGTGGCGCAGCGCCTGGGAGGGTGGTTCCTTGGCGTGCTCGAAGAGCGAGGCGAAGCGCTCGACATTGGTCAGACATTCCTCTGCATAGCCGGGGATGTCGCTGACGGCCTCGCGCATGCTCACGCGGGCAAAGGGCGCGCCGAAATCGAGCTCGACCCCCTGATAGGTGATCTTCGTCTCGCCGCCGGTGACCTTCCTCGTCAGCTCGCGAATGAGATCCTCGCTCAGATCCATGAGGTCGCCGTAGGTAGCATAGGCCCAGTAGAACTCGAGCATGGTGAACTCGGGGTTGTGCTGGGTGCTGATCCCCTCGTTTCGGAAGTTGCGGCCAATCTCGAAGACGCGCTCGAAGCCGCCGACCACCAGCCGCTTGAGGTAGGTCTCGGGCGCAATGCGCATGTAGAGATCCATCCCCAGCGTGTTGTGATGGGTTACGAAGGGCTTGGCCGCCGCGCCGGATACCAGCGTGTGCATCATCGGCGTCTCGACTTCGAGAAAGTCACGCGCAACGAAATACTCGCGAATCCAGGTCGTGATCTTCGAGCGCAGCGCGAAGGTCTTGCGTGCGTCCTGATTGACGATCAGGTCGACGTAGCGCTGGCGGTAGCGTTTTTCAACGTCCGAGAGACCGTGCCACTTCTCGGGCAGCGGATGGACGCACTTGGTATAGAGTGCAAAGCGCTCGACCCGGATGGTGAGTTCGTCGGTTTTGGTGCGAAAGAGCGTGCCGGCCACGAAGACGATGTCGCCCACGTCGAGCTTCTTGTAGCGGGCGAACTCATCGCCAAGGCTCTTCTTCTCGAAAAAGACCTGGATGCGGCCCGAACGATCCTGAACGTGGGCGAAGGCCGCCTTGCCGAACAGGCGGTTGAGCACCAGGCGTCCGGCGATGCTGACGGCCACGGGCTCGGCCTCGAACTGCTCGTTGGTGCTCGTCCCGTACTGGTCGTGAAGCGCCTGGGCCAGGTGGGCCGGCTGCTCGGGGGCAACGGGGTATGGGTCGACGCCCTCTTCGCGCCATTCAACGGCGCGCTTTTTACGGAGGGCGATCTGGTCGTGTGTGTCTTGCTCGGCCAAGCTAGGCTCCTGAAACCATTGGGAAATCACCGTCACGCGGCGGTCGCGCTACCTTAGAGCCGAGTGCTGCAAGCGGCAAGAACGCGCGGGCCCCGGTTCGTTTTCGGTGGGGGCGCGCTGTGTTGTAGCTTGCCCCTGCCGGGATGCAAAGTGCGCCGCGCGCTTCTTTCCGCGCCATTTTCTCGGAGATTATGAAGGTTCATTAACCTGCGTTGCAGGGCGTGCGGAGCGCGACTAGCCTGCGTGCATTCACGAATCCCATGCAGCGCCCGCCGAGCGTGGGCGGCATCGCTTTCCAAGGAGCCCATTCATGCGATTTTTCCCTCGCCTGCTGCAGGCAGCAGCACTGTTTTCCCTTGCGATTCTCGTGGCTTGTGAGTCCGGCCCAGGCGCTCCCAACCCCGTTACGACCCCTTCGGGTCTCAAATACATCGACCAGCAGGTGGGCACCGGAGCCGAAGCCAAGACCGGCGACAATGTCGAGGTGCACTACACCGGCACGCTGACCGACGGGACGAAATTCGACAGCTCCCTCGATCGCGGCCGCCCGTTCAAGTTTCGCCTTGGCGCCGGCAAGGTGATCAAGGGCTGGGACGAGGGAATTGTCGGAATGAAGGAAGGCGGCAAGCGCAAGCTCATCATTCCCCCCAACCTTGCCTACGGCGACCGCGGAGCGGGGGAAAAGATTCCTCCCAACTCGACGCTGGAGTTTGACGTTGAGCTCGTATCGGTTCGCACCGCCCGGGAACTTCCCCCGCAGGCCAAGGGCGATGATGGCGGCATTACCGAACTGATGATTGAAGACATCAAGGTGGGCGATGGCGCCGAAGCCAAGCCCGGCGACCTGGTGAGCGTCCACTACACGGGCACCCTGCTCGATGGATCGAAGTTCGACAGCTCTCTGGACCATGGCAAGCCCTTCGAGTTCCCCCTGGGCGGCGGCCGCGTCATCAAGGGCTGGGATCAGGGCGTTGCGGGCATGAAGGTGGGCGGCAAGCGCAAGCTCACCATTCCGCCGCACCTGGCCTACGGAAACCGCGCCCGCCCGAAGATCCCGGCAGGATCCACCCTGGTCTTCGAGGTGGAACTGCTCGAGGTGAAAGAAGCGCCCAAGGGCGACGATGGCGGCATCACCGAGCTGATGATTGAAGACATCAAGGTCGGCGACGGCGCCGAAGCGGTTCCCGGCAAGACGGTGAGCGTCCATTACACGGGCACCCTGCTCAACGGCACGAAGTTCGACAGCTCGCTCGACCGTGGCAAGCCCATCGAATTCCCCCTGGGACAGGGCCGCGTGATCCAGGGCTGGGAAAAAGGCATCGCCGGCATGAAGGTGGGCGGCAAGCGCAAGCTCACCATTCCTCCGGCCCTGGCCTACGGGAACCGGGCCGCGGGCCCGATTCCGCCCAATTCGACCCTGGTCTTTGACGTCGAACTCATGGAGGTGAAGTGATGAGCGAGGGACTCCAGATTGACGACATTGTGGTGGGCGAAGGGGCCGAGGCCGTGCGCGGCAAGACCGTGGAGGTCCACTACACCGGCACGCTTACCAACGGCGACAAATTCGATAGCTCCCATGATCGGGGCACCCCGTTCAGCTTCCCGCTGGGTGGTGGCCGCGTGATCGCGGGCTGGGATCTGGGCGTGGCCGGCATGAAAGAGGGCGGAAAACGCAAACTGACGATACCGCCGGCCATGGGCTATGGCGACCGGGGCGTGCCCGGAGCGATTCCGCCGGCTGCCACGCTCATTTTTGAAGTTGAGCTGCTGCGTGTATTGTAATTGGCGTATTGGACAACGGGCCGGGGAAGCCAGGAGCGCAAAATGAAGACTCTGAAGAATACCCTTGTGTTGAGTGCGGCCCTGCTGGGGCTGTTTGCCACTGCGGCGCCGGCCTCGGCGCAGAGCATCGGCTGGGTGGTCGGCATCAACGGCAGCCCCAAGCTCACCCGTGCCGGACACACCAAGCCCGTCAGGCGCGGGAACTCCGTCATCACGGGCGATCTCATCGAGACCGACGACGCGGCCAAGATCAAGCTGCTCTTCTCCGATGATTCGGTCATGGCAATCGGCCCGCGCTCCAGCGTGACGATCCCCGAATTCACCTACAAGGCCGACAATCGCGTCGCCAAGATCAAGGTCCTCTTCGGACGCTTCAAGATCAACATCGCCAAGTTCTTTGGCGGTCCCAGCGACTATGAGGTCACCACCCCCACGGCCGTAGCCGGCGTGCGCGGGACGATCCTGTGGGGCGATACCGACATCGATGCCATCTGCTCGCTCGAGGGCGAGATCGAAGTCCGATCCCTCTCGGCCGCCGAGGATGCCGAGGCGGCCCGGTTGACCCCCGGAAATTGCGTGGCGAACATGGGCCAGGGCGAGACCGCCCCGCTGGTTCCCTCCCAGGAAGCCCTCCAGGGCTATCTCAAGGAAGTGACGCTCGAGTAGGTTTTCGGCTTCATTCTGCCCAGATTGTCGTTTTTTAACCTCTGCAGCCTTGCAAGCGGTTACGGGTTTGTTGCAGAATGCCCCGCATCCTAACTGAGTGGTCAGTATCCGTCTTCACTACTTTCAAGCAACATTGAAATCTGATAGAGTCGACCCAGGTTTGGAGATTGTTGGGCTAACAACGGGCGGGAACGTTTGGGGACGCGCGATGGCGTGAGAGGCCGGAGGTTCATTCCGGGGCCGCGCGCGCACTGTTTGACCCGCCCCACCCCGCACCGCCGGGAAGCATTGGAGTCTGGGAAGTCATGGAAGAAAAAGAATACGAACTGCTCGACCGCGTGCACACGCCGCAGGATATCAAGGACATTCGCGAGGAAGATCTCCCGCAATTTGTGGACGAGTGTCGCGACTGGCTGATTCACGCCGTCTCGAAGACCGGCGGACATCTGGCCGCCTCGCTCGGCGTTGCCGAAATTACGGTTGCCGCGCACTACGTCTTCGATTCGCCGCGCGACAAGATGATCTGGGACGTGGGTCACCAGGCCTACATCCACAAGATGCTCACCGGTCGGCGCGATCACTTCCCCTCCATCCGTCAGTGGAAGGGAATGAGCGGCTTCCTGCGCCGCGATGAATCCGAGCACGATGCCTTCGGCGCGGGCCATGGCGGCACGTCGATCTCCGCGGCGCTCGGCATGAACGAGGCCAAGCACCAGCAGGGACAGCGCCACAAGTCCATCGCCATCATCGGCGACGGATCGTTTACCTGCGGCATGGCCTTCGAAGCCATGAACCACGCCGGTCATCTGGGCCGCGACCTCATCGTCATCCTCAACGACAACGAGTGGGGCATCTCCCCCAACGTGGGCGCGGTCGGCCAGTTCCTTAATCGCAACGTCACCAGCAAGAGCTTCGTGAAGCTCAAGCGCGAGGTCAAAAAGTGGGTCGTCAACAATGCCGGCACCGAAGTCGCCCAGCGAATCGGTCGGTTTGAGGACGCGGTGAAGACCGCCTTCCTTCCGGGCTCGGCGCTCTTCGAAGCATTCGGTTTCGACTACATGGGCCCCGTTGACGGCCACGACGTCCACGAGATGGTCCGCGTTCTTCGCGCGGCCAAGGCTTCGAGCAAGCCCATCCTCATCCACGCCTACACCCAGAAGGGTCACGGCTGGGAAGTGGCCGAAGCCGATCCGCTGACCTATCACGGCCTTGGCAAGTACAACCCCGACACCGGGGAGATTCAGAAGGGCACGGCCGGCGGCCCGCCCTCCTACACGAACGTCTTTGCCCAGGCCGCCATCGAGCTGGCCGATGCCGACGAGAGCATCGTCGCCATCACCGCGGCCATGCCCACGGGCACCGGGCTCAACAAGTTCGAGCAGGCCCATCCCAAACGCACCTACGACGTGGGCATGTGCGAGCAGCACGGCGTCACCTTCGCCGCCGGCATGGCCGCCGAGGGCATGCATCCCATCGTGGCGATCTACTCGACCTTCCTTCAGCGCGGCTACGACCAGGTCGTCCACGACGTGTGCCTGCAGAAGCTGCCCGTCGTGTTCGCGATGGACCGCGCGGGACTTGTGGGCGCCGACGGCGCAACCCACATGGGTCTCTACGACATTTCCTACATGCGCTCGCTGCCCAACATGGTGGTCATGGCGCCCAAGGACGAGAACGAGCTGCGCCACATGCTCAAGACGGCCGTCTATTGCGGCCTGCCGGCGGCCGTTCGCTACCCGCGCGGCAATGGCCAGGGCGTGGAAATCGAACCCATGCGCGAGCTGCCGCTCGGCAAGGGCGAGCTGCTCGAAGAAGGCGGCGACATCGCAATCATTGCCTACGGCACGCCCGTGAACTTTGCGATGGAAGCGGCCAAA
>JAGRBM010000281.1 GCA_020434085.1 Chrysiogenia bacterium
AGCGCAGGCAAATGGCAGCAAGCCCAAGCGCTTCGAGGCGGGGCGAAGGAGGGGTCATGCCCAACTGGTTGATTCTGCTCATCGCGATCGGCGTGCCGATCCTCATTTTCGTGTCCATGTACAACGCCCTGGTGGCGGGGAAGAACCTGGCAAAGAATGGCTGGGCGCAGATCGACGTGCAGCTCAAGCGCCGCGCCGACCTGATTCCCAACCTGGTGGAGACGGTCAAGGGCGCCATGAGTCACGAGCGCGAGACGCTCGAGGCCGTCATCGCCGCGCGCAACCAGGCCGTCAATCTCCAGGGCAGCGACGACCTGGTCGCCCGCGTAAAGGCCGAGGGCGCGCTTACGGGAATGATGACCCGCTTCATGGCCCTCATGGAGAAGTATCCCGACATCAAGGCGACCCAGAACGTCTCGCAGCTCCAGGAAGAACTCTCCAGCACGGAGAACCGCATCGGCTTTGCGCGCCAGCACTACAACGACGTCGCGACGAAGTTCAACACGCGCACCGAGCAGATCCCCTGGAACATCATCGCCGGCATGGGTGACTTCAAGCCCTTCCCCCTGTTCGAGGTGACTGAGACTGCAGAGCGTGAGGCGCCGAAGGTGAGTTTCTAGGAAACAGGATCTTTTCTTCCCGTCATCCCGAGCGAAGCCGAGGGATCTCGCAATTTCGTATCGGCGTTGCTTCCAATGATGACCGGCGATCATCCGCGGCTGCGAGATTCCTCCACTACGCTTCGCTCCGGTCGGAATGACGGGTGATGGCTTGCTTGCGAGGTAGATGCAGTGCCGGTCAATTTCCACGAACTCCAGGCAAAGAACCGCCGCCGAACGGTAGGGCTGGTGGCGTTCATGGTGTGCCTGCTGGTGCTGGCGGCCATGGCGCTCGAAGCGCGGCTGACCGGGCAGCTTCCGGTGTGGGATAGCTTTGATGCCTTCCTCGCCGCGCCGCCGGTCTTCGGACTCGCCGCGCTGGGGCTCTCGCTGGGATACGCCGGGGTGAGCTACTTCGCCGGCGCGCGCACGGTGCTCTTTCTCTCCCGCGCGCGGCGGCTGGACCCGACCAAGCTCAAGGAACAGCAGTTCAAGAACGTGGCCGAGGAAATGGCCCTCGCGGCGGGGCTTCCCTGTCCCGAACTCTGGATCATGGCCGATGATGATCTCAACGCCTTTGCCACCGGCCGCGATCCCGCGCACGCCTCGATCGCGGTGACCCAGGGTCTGCTCGAGAACATGAACCGCGACGAGCTGCAGGCCGTCGTCGCCCACGAAATGGGGCACATTCGGAACCGCGACATCCTGCTCATGCTCTATGTCACCTGCATGCTCGGCGCGATTTTGCTGATCACGGAGATCATCCTGCGCAGCTTCCGCTTCGGCGGCGTGCGGCGCCGGTCCTCGAACCGCGACAATGGCGGGGGTGCAGCCATTGTGCTGGTCTTCGTGATCGTCGCGGCGATTGTCTCGTGGATCGTCTCGCGCATGGTGGCCATGGCCATCTCGCGAGAGCGCGAGTATCTGGCCGACGCCACCAGCGCCGAGCTCACGCGCAATCCCCAGTCGCTCGCCGACGCGCTCCAGAAAATCCACGCCGCGGTGCAACCCACGGCCGTTGCCTATCCGGCGACCGCGCCGCTCTTCATCGATGATCCCAAGGGCAGCAAGCTCAACAGCAAGGAAAGCCGGCTCGCCGGCCTGTTCAGCACCCACCCGCCCATCGACCAGCGCATCCGCCGGCTCGAAGCCATGGCCTTTGCCGATGCCAAGCGCGAGCGCGCGGCGCAGGGCCTCAATCCGCTGACGGGGCGGTAATTCCCTCAATTGCATCAACTATAATAGTTACTATAATTCATGGAGTTGAAGGAGGCCTTCGGTCATGAGCGAAAGCGAACACGTCTCGACCATGCGCGTGCGGCAGGAACTCGGTGACCTGCTCAACCGGGTAGCTTTGCGCCACGAACAATTCGTGATCGAACGCAAGGGCAAGCCGCTCGCCGCGCTTGTGCCGGTGGAGGTGATCGCCTTTCTCGAAGAACTCGAAGACCGACTCGACCTGGAGGAAGCGCGTGAGGTGCTTCGCAAGGGTGGGAAGACGAGTTCATGGGCCAAGGTGAAGCAGGAACTCGGGCTGTAATCGGAGATGGCGTGGAGCATCGAGCTTTCGAGCAGGGCCCGAAAGGACCTCGCCGCGCTGGATCGCCCCGTGCAGCGCCGAATTGCACGTGCGATTACAATGCTGGAAGATGATCCGCGCCCGCAGGCCTCACGCGCATTGAGCGGCGCGGACTCGGAGATTCGTCGCCTCCGCGTGGGCGACCACCGGATCATCTATGAAGTGCGCGACTCTGTATTGCTCGTGTTGATTATCAAAATCGGCCACCGCCGCGAGGTGTATCGGCGTATCCCATGACCCTGCTCTACGTTCCAAACACCCAGCCCGAGAATCACTACGTCACGCGGCGCTTACTGCTGGCCGGGCTCGGCTTTGTTTTTCTGGCGGCGTTCTGGTCGCTGTGGGTGCAGGTGATCGGACTCATCGGCGAGAACGGCATCGTGCCCTCGGGATACTTTCTGGAGCAATTCGCGAAGGAGCGCGGCATTGCGCGCCTGTGGGAGCTGCCCACCTGGCAGTGGATCATCGGAACGGGCGACTGGACGCTGCACTTCCTGTGCGCGGTAGGAGTGCTCGGCGCTGTTGCCATGATGGCGGGGCTCGCGCCCACGATCAGCGCCTTTGTCTGTTGGAGCGCCTACCTCTCGCTCTATGCCGCGGCGCCGCACTTTCTGAGTTTTCAGTGGGACATCCTGCTGCTCGAGGCCGGGTTCCTCGCCTTCTTTCTGGCGCCCCCCTTTGCGGCAAAGCTGACAAAGGAAACTCCCGCGCCCAGCGTGCTCGTCATCTGGCTCTTCCGCTTTCTCATCTTCAAGCTGATGTTCAGCTCCGGCGTGGTAAAGCTCTCCGGCGGCGATGTCACCTGGCGGGATCTCACCGCGCTGTCCTACCACTATGAGACGACCTGTCTGCCCGCGTGGACCGGCTGGCTCATGCACCAGATGCCGCTGTGGTTTCACAAGGCCTGCGCGCTGGGCATGTTCGCGATCGAGCTCATCGTGCCCTTCGGGATTTTTCTGGGTCGCCTCCCGCGCGTCATTGCGGCGGTTGCCTTTGTCGGGCTGATGGCGTTTATCGGGCTGACCGGGAACTACGGGTTCTTCAATCTGCTCACCATCGTGCTGTGCATCCCGCTGCTCTGCGATGATCTCTGGCCCGCCGCGCTGCGTGCGCGCTTTGCGCCCGATGCGGCCGCGCCGCCCGCCTGGCCCGAAGACGTGGAAGCGCGCGGGGATGCACCGGCCTACAATGTCTGGGGCACTCCCTGGGGCGAGCGGCCCTGGCCGCGTCCCTTCCTGATCGGCCTCACCGTGTTCGTTCTGCTCTGCAACATCGTGCCGATGATCGGCACCTTCCGCCCGATGGGCGATGCGCCCGGCCCGCTCGCATGGGTCCACGAAATCCAGAGCCCCTTCCACATCGCGAGCCGCTACGGCCTGTTCGCGCGCATGACCACGCAGCGCCCGGAGATCATCTTCGAGGCGAGCATGGACGGCGACGTCTGGCATCCCTACGAACTTCCCTACAAGCCCGGCAACCCCGCGCGCCGACCGGGGCTCTACGGCCTGCACATGCCGCGCCTGGACTGGCTGATGTGGTTCGCCGCGTTGGGCGATCCGCGCCGCGACTGGTGGACGAGCAAGCTGGCCTACCGCCTGCTCACCGCGCAGCCCGAAGTGCTGAACCTGTTCGAGCAGGTGCCCTTCAAGGAAAAACGCCCGCGCTACGTACGCGCGTTGCTCTACGACTATCACTTCACCGACTGGAGCGATGAATCGGGAAACTGGTGGCGCCGCGATCTGATCAGCGACTACCTGCCCGCCCTGGAACTCCGGCCCGACGGGCAGGTGCAGTTGGTAAGGTGACGCAAGGGGGCGGGCGCGCTAGCCTTCTATCAGCGCGCACCGCTTCGTGCGGGCGCGACGGAGGCGACCTCATGTCCCAGACCAGCGAAGATCTCAGCGAATACCTGAAACCCACCGACGCGATCGATTGCGATCATCCCGACGTCATCGCCTTTGCCAAAGAAACCGTCGGCGATGCGGGCGACGAGCGCGAGAAGGCGCGGCGGCTCTTTTATGCCGTGCGCGATTCGATTCGCTACAACCCGTATTCAGCGGACCTGAGCGCCGCCGGGATGAAGGCGTCCACCACGCTGAAATCAAAAGAGAGTTTCTGCGTGCCCAAGGCGGTGCTGCTCGCGGCGGCGGCGCGGGTGGTGGGAATCCCCTCGCGCCTTGGTTTCGCCGACGTGAAAAACCACCTGACTACCAAGCGCCTGCAGGAGAGCATGGACACCGACCTGTTCGTCTACCACGGCTACACCGAGCTCTACCTGGGCGGCAAGTGGATCAAGGTGACGCCGACCTTCAACCTCTCGCTGTGCGAGAAATTCGGCGTGCATCCGCTCGAATTCGACGGCGAGCACGAGTGCATCTTTCACGAATTCAGCAAGTCGGGCGGCAAGCACATGGAATACGTGCGCGAGCGCGGCAGCTACGCCGACCTGCCGCTCCAGGAAATCCTCGACGCCTGGGTGGAATACTACGGCACCGACTTCGGCGCGCGCATGCAGGAAGAGAAGAAACCCACCAGTGACTTCGAAGCCGAAGCGGCGGCGGAGAACTAGTAATCACCTCTCCCTTTGGGAGAGGTCGAGCGGAGCGAGTGAGAGGGTTCCGTTATTGAAGTCGGGTGTTGCGCCCAAACCCTCATCCGGCCTTCGGCCACCTTCTCCCAAAGGGAGAAGGGAAGGGCGTCGGGGCGAGGCATGGCTCGTCCTTTTTGAAGCCCACAAAAAAACCGCGGCACCTTGCGGCGCCGCGGCTCCCCCATCCCCCTGCCTTGGCCGTGCTCTGCTTGGTTGCGCTCCCTGGGGCGCACAGATCACGGGCAGGGAAAAACTTTCCCGGTTGTCCTACGGATTGGTGCGAATGGTGATGATGCCGATGCTTCGGCTCAAACCGCGCGCCGTTCCGAAGAGTCTTTCAAGTCCCGCCGCAGTGAAATCATAGGAGATATTTTCGGCCGTGTCATAGCGCAGGTCGTCAAAGGTGACGATGCCCTCCACGGCGGTCCGGGTGGTGGTTCCGGTGATGATACCCGTGCCGCTGGTGAGCTCGATGGTCACCGCCACGGGCATCGCCGGGTTGGTGACCAGGCGGCCTTCCTCGTCCTCGATGCGCAGGCTGAAGGGCTGCCAGAGCCCCCCCACGGCCTCGAAGGGAGGCGCCGGGTCCTCGAAGCGCATGCGCACCGGGGTGGTGCCTTCTTCGAGCACGGTGACGAAGCTGCGCGGGGATTCCTGGATTCCCGCGCCGGTAAAACTCACCTGCACGCCCGAGGCCGTATCGAAGCCGATGTCGGAGAAAGTCGCGATGCCGTCGGCGGCGCTCAGTGAGAGCGTGCCCGAGAGCGCGCCGCCCCCGCCGCCGCTGGCAACGCCGAGGGTGACTGTGTCGCTCACGCCGCGGGCGAGCCTGCCGTCGATTCCCACGATGCGCGCGGCAAAGGGCGCCCATGTCGCGCCCGTCGTCTCCAGCGCGCGGGGCGCTTCATGGACGAGCAGGCGCAGCGGCGTTGCCGTCACCACGTCGATGGGCTCCATCGCAATGCCCATCAGCCCCGAGGAATCGGCGTTGATCTCGATGAGTTCCACCAGGTCATAGGAAACCCCGCTGAACACGGCCGTGCCGTTGACCACCGGGCGGGTGAGGGTGCCGTCGAGCTTGTCGCTGCCGGTGGCCAGCGAGAGCGTCACGCTGCCCGATGCGCCGGGAATGCGCCGACCGCTGGCATCCTGAACTTCCACGGTAAAGGGCGGCCAGAATGTGCCCGCTTCCTGCATGGCCAGCGGCGCGATGCCGAAGCCAAGTTGTACCGCACCGGCGGCGGCCACGTCCGTGGCAAGGCCGGTGATGGTGGTAACGC
>JAGRBM010000282.1 GCA_020434085.1 Chrysiogenia bacterium
CGCTCCGGGTGATGGGTGGGGAAGGTCCGGTAAGGGTGAAAACGGCAGGAAGCGGGCACACGCCCGCGCCAACCGCAGCTCTCACGGCCCCGCCTCCCTCACAGGCCTAGCCTACGTCCGCCCTGATTTCGGTGTCAACAGATATTTCAGAAATAAGTGAAAGTTCGAGGCAGGGGGGCAGAACGGCTGCAATAGCCTGCCAAAGCCCTCTATTTAAAGAAATTTGCCTCGGGTGCGTCGTCGGTGGCCAGGGGTTCTTTGGGTGCGTGGGGGACGAGCTCTTCTTCGCCCGGCGCGACCGGCGCGGCGGGTTCGGGCTCTTCGCTCTCCAGGCAGGGCATGCGGGGCCTTGGGATTTTCTTGGCGGAGAGGCCGTCGTAGTAGGTCACGCCGCCGGCGCCGGGAGCGACGACGAAGAGCAGCTCGCCCGGATCCCAGCCGGTGATGGAGATCTGGTAGAGGCGGTCGCGCTGGAGCTCGACATTGAGCGGCGTGGTGTTTTCGTAGTCCTTGGGCGCTTTGCCCAGCGTTGCGCGCCAGGGGGTGCCTGGGTTCCAGTTCCAGACATCCTTGCGCGCGGCCGCCGGAAGGTTCGCTTCCCACAGGGTGAGCGGCGGATCGACCTGCAGGTCCTGCAGCTCGATGCTCTGGATCCAGGGACCGCGCTCATCGGCGGCCGATTCGGTGGCGCAAACGGTCAGAACGAAATCGCCTTCGGCACTGACGCTCACGCGCATGGGGGCTTGCGGGTAGTCGCGCTCAAGCGGCGCATCGCCCCCGCCGCCCGCACCGGCGCATCCGCTGATCGCAAGTGCAATCAGCGCCGCGCCGACCCACTTGTGTAGAAGTCGCTGCAGCTTCAACGGTGTCCTCTCGCCTTCTCTATTTCTTCTTCACCGGGGCGGAAGAATAGTCCGAGAGATTCCTCAATTTCCATCCATGGCCCGATAACGCGCTGGGCGGGCGGCAGAGAGCGTAGAAAAGTCCCTCCATAGCGTTTCTGGAGGATCCTGGAGTCCAGTACCACCACCGCGCCCCGGTCGCGCCGGGTCCGGATGAGCCGGCCAAAGCCCTGCCGCAGCCGAAGAACCGCCTGGGGCAGGGAGTACTCCATGAACGCGCTGCCGCCGTTTTTCTCGATGGCCTCGCAGCGGGCCTCGATGATGGGCTCGTCGGGAACGGCAAAGGGCAGGCGGCAGATGACCACCTGGCGGAGCGTGTCGCCCGGAACATCGACGCCTTCCCAGAAGGACGAGACGGCAAATAGCACGCTGCGCTCGGAGGCCTTGAAGCTCTTCAAGATTTGTTCGCGCGAGGACTCACCCTGCCGAAGCGGGCTCAGGCCCAGCGCGCGCAGCTCATCGGCGCAGGCGTCCCACGCCCGGCGCAGGCTTCCATACGAGGTGAATAGAAAGAAACTCCCACCGCCGGCCAGCTCGGCCAGTCGAACGAGCCTTCGCGGCAGTTCGCGATCGAACTCGGCCGACTGGGGCGAGGGCAGGTCATCGGGCAGGGCAAGGATGGCCTGTTCTTCGTAGTCGAAAGGACTCGAGAGCATGAGCGTCAGGCGGCGCTCCTCTTCGAGCCCGTCCACGCCCGTGCGCTTGGCGAAGTATTTGAACTTGCCGTCCACCGTGAGCGTCGCCGATGTCACCGTGCAGGTCTCGAGCGCGCCGAAGACGATGCGACGCAGCGGCTCGGCCAGATCGATGGGCGCGCTGGCCAGTTCGAGCTGCGGCTTGCCGCGACGCTCGTAGCGCTCGATCCACCGGCACACCGAGTCGGTTGCGTTTTCGAAGCCGCGCACATCATCGCACACGCCCTGCAGGCGCTTCTGCACGCTGGCGATCTCCACGATGGGCGCGCGCATCTCTTCGATCACCCGCTGGTCGGTGGCCGGGTCGAGGGCCGCACTTGCGCTGCGAAGCAGGTCCGAGAGCGCGCCGACCAGCCGTGCCAGTTCGTGGGTCATCTCAAGGAGCGGCGGCAGAATGTCTTCCTGGAAGAGCGCCTCATCGTGACGCTCGCGCGTGATGCGGAGCTTCGCCGACTTGGGCGGCACGCCGCCGCTGGTGCGCGCGGTCTCGAAGGCCAGAAAGCTGCCCACGGCATCGGCGAGCTGGGGAAAGAGCATGTCCACGCGGCGGCGCGCCGCACGCACCTGCTCGCGCACACGCTGCAGGTGCTCGTCGAGCAGCCGCGCAGTGGCAACGTCGTCGAGCTGTTCATGGTGTTTGAGCGCGCGCATCTCGAGGCGCGAGAGCAGGCCCTTGTTCTCGTTGCGCTTGGAAACAAGCCGCCACAGCAGCCGGTCGATGCGCGGGCGCGTAATCCGCGCGCTCAGCGACCCGGTCGCCGCTTCTTCGAGGTGGTGGCCTTCATCGAGGATGAGATCCTGAAAGGGCGGCAACACGGCGGCTTCGTTGTACTGGCCCAGCTCGGCGCGCAGCGCCAGATCGGCCAGCAGCAGGTGGTGGTTCACGATCAGGATATCGGCGGCCGCGGCCTGTCTGCGCGAGTTGTAGTAGAAGCACTGGTTGTAGTGTGGGCATGCGGTGCGCAGCGTCTGATCGGAGGCCGAGGCGATTTTCTCCCAGTTCTCAAAGCGCGGCTCGAAGGGAAGCTCGGTGCGCGCGCCGCTCTGGGAGGTTTCCGCCCAGTCGAGCAGACGTTCGAGCTCGCCTTCATCGCCCTCGTCTTCGTCGAAGAGATCCTGTTCGGCGGGCTCTCCGAGCTGGCGGCGCACCTCGGCGGCCTTGCGCTTGCACACATAGTTGCCGCGGCCCATGACAAGCGCCGCCTTCACCGGTTCGCCCAGCGCGCGCTCGAGAATCGGGATGTCCTTGTTGAGTAGCTGATCCTGCAGGTTTTTCGTCGCGGTCGAGACGACAACGCGGCGCTTTTCCGCCTTCACCTTGTGAATCGCGGGCACCAGGTAGGCAAGCGACTTGCCGACGCCCGTTCCGGCCTCGACGCAGATAACCTGTCCGCCGTTCAAAGCGGTGGCAATGGCGCGGGCCATCTCGCGCTGCTCGGGACGGACTTCAAACCCGTCGATGGCTTTTTCGAGAGCGCCACCCTCGTCGAAGATGTGCGCAATGGCGTCTTCGTCGAGTGGGTCGGGCCGCGCGCTGGGGCGAAGTGGCTCCACCACGCGGTAGACCTGATCGGCGGCGTTGTCGATGATGTAGAAACCTACCCCGTTGTTGCCAAATCCCGTCGCGATGGAGAGATCCGCGTCCGAGGGGCGCAGGTCAGCCGCCTCTCCCCTGGCCGAGGGATGGTTGTGGATCACCACATCGCCCGGACGAGCGCTGGCATGAATGGCGGGCACGCTGTACTCGTTGCCGCGCGCCAGCGCCGTCACTGATTCCACCACGCCGCCGCGCCCGGCCTGTCCGATGAAGAACACCTCGCGCCCAAGCGCCTGGGCGATCTCGCCGCGTAGGGTCTCACGCGCCGCGTCCGAGAAATACGGCGCGGCATCGAGAACCGGTTGGGGTGCTGTGGGGGAGTCACTCATGCTCGGAGCGCCAGTGTGGCACCGGGCCCGCGCGGGGGGAAGCGGGACAGGAGGATGGGGGCCTCTTCCTTGCCCGTCACCCCCGGAGGCGTTACACCTGCTCACGCGGCCTGCCCTCTGATTGGGGCGGCGGGCTTGTGAGAAAGAGACATGGACGAGCTTCTCGAAAAACTGCGCAGCGGGGACCGGCGGGCGCTGGCGCGGCTGATTTCCCGGGTGGAGGACCGTGACCCCCGGGTGCGGCCCATTCTCTCGGAGGTCTACGATGCCCGGGCGAAGATCCGTTCACTGGGCATCACGGGGCCGCCGGGGGCGGGAAAAAGCACGCTGACCGACCAGCTCATCGCCGAGATTCGCGCGCGCGGGGAGAGCGTGGCCATCGCGGCCATCGATCCTTCGAGTCCGTTTTCGGGCGGCGCGGTGCTGGGCGACCGCATCCGCATGAACCGCCACGCCACCGACACCGGCGTCTTCATCCGCAGCTTCGGCACGCGCGGCACGCTGGGCGGGCTCTCGAGCGCCACGCGCGAGGTGCTGCACCTCTTCGCCGCTGCGGGATTCGACTGGGCGATCGTCGAGACCGTCGGCGTCGGGCAGAGCGAGCTCGACATCATGGACGTGGCCGACACGACCGTCGTCGTGCTTGTGCCCGAGGCCGGCGACACGGTGCAGACCATGAAAGCAGGCCTGCTGGAGATCGCCGACATCTTCGTCGTCAACAAGGCCGACCGCGAGGGCGCCCAGCGCATGAGCGCCGACCTCGAAAACATGGTCCACATGCAGGAGGCCTCCGAGTGGAGCGTGCCGGTTCTCAAGACCCAGGCCAACGCGGGCAAGGGCGTGACCGAAGTGCTCGATGCAATTACCTCCCACCAGGACACCCTGCAGGGAAGCGCCCGGCAGAAAGAACGACGGGCCCAGGCGCGCCGGAGTGAGTTCGTCGAAGTACTGGTCGAAGAGCTGCGCGCGCGAATCGGCACCTCGCTCGGGGAAGGGGAACTGGCCAAAGTGGCCGACTCGCTCGCCAAGGGCAGTACCAATCCCTACGCAGCAGCCCTGGACGTGCTTGCCGATCCGGCACTGCTGGCCCGCCTCATCGAAAAGTAGTCCTTCATGCAGGGATTTACCCCAAGGGCCTTGCCCCTCTATGATAGGAATCTCCACTGCTGATGCCGGAAAGCACTGCGTGAGCCTTGAAGGGAGAGCGCTCGCCCCATGGTCGTTTATGACAAGCGATATTCGGTCCTGCTGGCCGACGACACCGAGGCCTTCCGCGTCGGTCTTATCGACGCCATGCGCATGGCCCCCTGCGACATCGACCAGGTCACCGACGGCACCGCCGCTCTCGAAGCGATCCTCGAAAAAGACGTGCGCCACTACGACCTGATCGTCCTCGACCAGGTGATGCCCGGTCTGACCGGTGAGCAGATCGCCCACAAACTCAGCGAACTAAAGCGCAAGGAACGCGTGCTGATTCTCACGGGCGTGCGCAGCCAGGACATCGACATTTCGTCCCTGCCGGGCCACATCGTCATCGCGCTGCTGGACAAGTCCCGCCCCGTCGACGAGCTTTCCTACGCCATCAACAACTGCCTGTTCGAGCGCGATGCCAACGCGCGCGAATGGCCGCGTGTTCCCATCAAGGCCATGGCCCAGTTCCGCGCCATGGGAACCTGGAAAGTCGGACGCATCTGGGACATCTCCCACAACGCCCTGCAGCTTCGCGCCAATCAGGTGCTCACCCCCGGCGAGATCACCGAGATGAAATTCTTTCTTCCCCGCGGCAAAATCGCGGTCGAGACCAAGGCCAAAATTCTCTGGCACCGTCATCTCGACGACGCCTCTTCCAACGCCGAGGCCCACGGCCTGCATTTTGTCGACATCGGCGAAAAGGCCCACCGCGAGGTCATCAAGTTCGTCGACGAGAGAGCCGACGAGCTGCTCCTGCTGAAATAGGGGCAAAAACAGCTTCTCAGCTGCCCAAACCCCCGGAATTTGCTAGAAAACCACCCAGACGCTATAACGCAGGCCGCCGGCGGGGCTCTGCCCCGACCCGGGTGCGGCCGGGGCATGGCCCGGCCGTTTCCTCCGTTTCCCGGAGCCGGAATCCGACCTCTTTAATAGAAGCGGCCATCTAGCCGCGGTGGTGTGCGTAGCATGAGTGAGCAAAGCAAATCGGCGAGCGCCGAGTCCCCGGCCCGCGCGGTCAGCATGGAGAAGATCGTTTCCCTGTGTAAGCGTCGCGGGTTCATCTTCCAGTCCAGCGAGATCTACGGCGGCCTGAACGGCGCCTGGGACTACGGGCCAATCGGCGTGGAGCTCAAGCGAAACGTCAAGGAAGCCTGGTGGCAGGACATTGTCCGCGGCCGCGACGACATGGTGGGTCAGGATGCGTCCATCCTCATGCACCCGCGCGTGTGGGAGGCTTCGGGCCACGTGGAGGGTTTCACCGACCCCCTCATCGACTGCAAGGCCTGCAAGGGTCGTTTTCGCGCCGACCACCTCGACAGCACGCCGTGCCCGAACAAGCCCTCGAAGATGGTCGGTCAGCACAGCGACTGCGATCTGACCGAGGCGCGCAGCTTCAACCTGATGTTCAAGACCTTCGTGGGTCCGCTCGAAGAATCGGCCGCGCAGGTCTACCTTCGGCCCGAGACCGCGCAGGGAATCTTCGTCAACTTCAAGAACGCGCTCGAAACCATGCGTATGAAGGTTCCTTTCGGTATCGCGCAGATTGGAAAGAGCTTCCGCAACGAAATCACACCGCGTAACTTCACCTTCCGCGTGCGTGAGTTCGAGCAGATGGAAATCGAGTTCTTCTGCAAACCCGGCACCGACGCCGAGTGGTACGAGTACTGGCGCAACGCGCGCTTCCAGTGGTACCAGGACCTGGGCATCCGCAAGGAAAATCTGATGCTTCGCGAGCACGACTCGGACGAGCTGGCCCACTACGCCAAGGGTTGCGCCGACGTGGAGTATCTCTTCCCCTTCGGCTGGAGCGAGCTCGAGGGAATTGCCAACCGCACCGATTTCGATCTCAAGCGCCATGCCGAATACTCGGGCAAGAAGCTTGAATACGTGGACGCCGAGTCCAAGGATCGCTTCGTCCCCTACGTCATTGAGCCCAGCGCCGGCGCCGACCGCGCGACGCTGGCCTTCCTTGTCGATGCCTACGATGAAGACGAGGCCCCCGACGAGAAGGGCAAGATGGACAGCCGCGTGGTGCTGCGCCTGCACCGCCGCCTGGCTCCGGTGAAGGCCGCGATCCTGCCGCTCATGCGCAAGGAAGGCCAGCCCGAAAAGGCGCAGGCCATCTTCGACGAAGCCAAGAAACGCTGGAACGTCCAGTACGACCAGGCCGGCTCCATCGGCAAGCGCTACCGTCGTCAGGATGAGATCGGCACGCCCTTTTGCGTGACGATCGACCACGACACCATGGAAAGCGACACCGTCACCGTGCGCGAGCGCGATTCGATGCAGCAGGAGCGCGTGAGCGCCGACCGATTGATGGAATACCTCAGCGAGCAACTGGGCTGAGCCCGGCTGCCGCTGCCCGAGCGAGGGTAAGGGAATGAGCAAACAGTACGTCTATTACTTCGGCAACGGAAAGGCCGACGGGGAAGGCTCGCAGAAGCAGCTCCTCGGCGGCAAAGGGGCCAATCTGGCCGAGATGGTGAACCTGGGACTGCCGGTTCCGCCGGGCATCACCATCACCACCGAAGTGTGCACCTATTACAACGACCATGACCTCAGCTATCCGCCGGAACTCAAGGCGCAGGTAACCGAGAGCCTCAAGAAGCTCGAGTCGGAAATGGACGCGAAGTTCTCCGACTCCGACAACCCGTTGCTTGTCTCGGTGCGCTCGGGCGCCGCGGTCTCCATGCCCGGCATGATGGACACGGTGCTCAATCTGGGCCTCAACGACACAACGGTGCAGGGCCTTGCCAAGGCTTCGGGCAACGAGCGCTTTGCCTGGGATTCCTACCGCCGCTTCGTGCAGATGTACGGCGATGTGGTGCTCGGCCTCAAGGCCGAAAAGGACGAAGAAGATCCTTTCGAGGTCATTCTCGAGAAGAAGAAAAAGGCCCGCGGCGTCAAGGAAGACGTCGAGCTGCAGGCCGGCGATCTCAAGGAACTCGTCGACGAGTTCAAGGCCGAGATCAAGCGCCGCACCGGCAAGACCTTCCCGCAGGATCCGACCGAGCAGCTCTGGGGTGCCATCGGCGCGGTCTTCGGTTCCTGGAACAACGAACGCGCATTCGCTTACCGGCGCCTCAACGACATCTCCCACGACATCGGCACCGCGGTCAACGTGCAGGCTATGGTTTTCGGCAATTTGGGCGACGATTGCGGCACGGGCGTGGCCTTCACCCGCGATCCCTCCACGGGCGAGAAGACTTTCTTCGGCGAGTACCTCATCAACGCCCAGGGCGAGGACGTCGTCGCCGGCATCCGCACGCCCGGCCCCATCAAGAAAGAAAACCGCGGCGAGGGTGATCCCATCAGCCTCGAAGAGGCGATGCCCGAGGTCTACAAGCAGCTCAACGAGATCGCGCAGAAGCTTGAAAACCACTACCGCGACATGCAGGACATCGAATTCACCATCCAGCGCAACCGCCTGTTCATGTTGCAGACCCGCAACG
>JAGRBM010000283.1 GCA_020434085.1 Chrysiogenia bacterium
CGATCGCGGGCAACCAGAGCGATGGCTCGGGCGGCGGTCTGCGCCTGTATCTTTCGAACTCGGGGAACAGCGTTTCGCTCCTCAACACCACGGTGAGCGGCAACGCGGCCGACAACAACGGCGGCGGACTCTACTTCTCGACATCTGGAGGGGGGAACACCCTGGCGGTCGCGCACAACACGATCACGGCCAACACCGCCGATGTCGATGACAATGGCAGTGGTGATGGCGGCGGCATTTACGTCAATGGCGACGCGCCGGAAGTGACCAACACGATCCTCTCTGGCAATAGCGATGACACCACGCTGGGCGCATCAGCGGGCAAGGCGCCGGTCGAAGCAGTGCATCCTGACTGCTCGGGCTCCATCAGCACGGCGGGTGTGAACCTGATCGGCGATACGACCGGTTGCGCCGGCACGTTCACAAACGACCTGGTCGGCACGGAGTACGATGCCGACCTCAAGGAGCTCACGAAGGTCCCGGGGATGGAGATCTCCATTCACGACCTCGGACTTTCCAGCGACGCGATCAACGCCGCCGATCCGGCGACCTGCGCTGAAGAAGACGCCATCGGCCAGGTCCGCAATGAGAATGCCTGCGACATCGGCGCGGTGGAGTCGATTTCCCTGGCGATTGCGCTTTACCAGCAGAGCAACGGCGGCTGTACGATCGGCAGCGGCAGCGCGGGGCTCGCCTCGGGCATGGGCCTGCTCCTGCTGGCAGTGGCGGGGGCCTTTGCCTTCGAGCGGCGGCGCCGGCGTTCGTAGCGGAATCGGACATTGTATCTGAAGGAGAGGGCCCCGGTCGGGGCCCTCTCTGCTTTGCGGACAGGAGATTTGCCGCTATAGTGGCGCGCCACAGGAAATTGAGGCCGAGAGGGCCAAGCGAAAAGGGGACCCCCATGAAATACCGAATTCTGTATCTGGCCATGCTGGCCGTTCTGGCGATTGCCTGGTCGAGCACCGGCGCGCGTGCCGGCGGCGATGTGCCGACGACCTTTACGGTCGACAGCGCCATCGACAACTCAAGTGCCATGTACACGATCGACGGCACCTGCCCGACGCCGTGCACCCTGCGCGAGGCCATTCTCGAAGCCAACGACAACATCGCGGCCGATACGATTGTGTTTGCCGCCTCGCTGAATGGCTCCACGATCACGATGGATGACCACTTCCCCGATATCACCGACGACCTGACCATCACCGGTCCGGGCTCGGCGCTGCTGACCCTCGACGGTGACGGGAATCTCGTTGCAACCGGGAGCGTCAAAGGATCGCATGACTACGGCTACAAGCCCTTTGACCTCAATGGCGATGGCCCGCTTACTTTCTCGATCAGTGGGATGACAATTCGGAACGTCATCTATGACGAGAATGGGGCGGTGATCGATGCGGCAGACGACAATGTGACCGTTGAGGACGTCGCATTCATCGACAACAGCTCCTACGATCTCAACGGTTTGATCTATTCCGGCACAGGAACACTCACGGTGACCGACTGCCTGT
The DNA here is from genome assembly GCA_020434085.1 of Chrysiogenia bacterium. NCBI lineage: Bacteria > Pseudomonadati > Chrysiogenota > Chrysiogenia > Chrysiogenia bacterium. The sequence continues at coordinate 1,506 of JAGRBM010000283.1, forward strand.
TCATGGACAACGATGCGGATAGCGGCGACGGCGGCGCAATCTATGCCGGCGGCACCCTGACGGTGACGAACACCGATTTCATGGGGAACCTCGCTGATAACGGTGGTGCCATTCATGTCTACAGCGGCACGACCGGCGCCAGCCTGACCATGACGGGCGGCAGCGTGGTCGGCAACTACGCCGACTCCAGCGGCGGCGGCATCTACATCGGTTACAGCGGCGGCAGCGCCATGATCACCGGTGTGCGCCTCTCTTCGAACGAATCGAGCGGCGGCGGCGGCGCGGTTGCCGTGGCTTACAACGTCGGCTCGACGATGCTCAGCGGCGTGATGCTCACTTCGAACAATGCAGGCGCCAGCGGCGGTGGTCTCTACGCCTTCGTGGGGACGACCGGCGCGACAGTTGAGGTTCTCGACAGCAGCGTTCTTCACAATGAATCGGCCGGCAGCGGCGGCGGACTCTACCTGGGCGGTTCGACCCCGAGTGCACTTTTCACGGTCCAGGGCTCGCGGGTCGAGGACAACGAAGCCACGAGCGGCAGCGGTGGTGGCCTCTATTTCAGCGGCAACAGCCTCGATGTGGCAGGCAGCTCCGTCTCCGACAATATCGCCAGCAGCAGCGGCGGCGGTATTTACATCAGTGGGATCTACGGCAACGACAAGAGCGTGGAAATCACGGGCAGCACGATTGCGGGCAATACCGCCAATGGTAACGGCGGCGGCTTGTATGCCTACGCATCTTCCAGCGCCACGGCAACGCTTCTCAACACGACGGTCAGCGGTAACGCGGCCACCGGGCACGGCGGGGGCCTGTATCTCGACAGCTCGGGCGGCAGTATGGCCATCACCCACGGCACCATCACGGACAACACTGCCGATGACGACAACAACGACACTGGAAATGGCGGCGGTATTTATGCCCTCAGTGACGCGCCGACGGTCACGAACACGATCATTGCCGGGAACGACGATGCCAGCGACGTAACCCCGGCAGGGGTGAAGGGCCCGCCGACCCTGCACGACGACTGCTCGGGCTCCATCACCACGGCGGGTGTGAACCTGATCGGCGATACGACCGGTTGTTCCGGTACGTTTACGGACGACCTGGTTGGCAGTGAGTACGATGCCGGTCTGCTCGCGCTCACGAAGGTCCCGGGGCTCCCGATCTCCATCCACGACCTGGGCCTCGCCAGTGACGCGATCAATGCCGCCGATCCGGCCACCTGCGCGGAAGAAGACGCCATTGGCCAGACCCGTAACCCCGACGCCTGCGACATCGGCGCGGTGGAGTCGATCTCTCTGGCGCTCTATCTCTACAACGAAGCCAACGGCGGTTGCACGATGAGCGCGAGCGAATCGGGCGGCATTTCCATGGCGCTCCTCCTGCTCGCAGTGGCAGGCGTGTTCGCGTTCGAACGGCGGCGCCGGCGCAGCTAGACGCTCAAACAGCCTCAAGGAAAGGGCGCGGCCGTTTGGGCCGCGCCCTTTTTGTTTGCGCCAGCGCGTGATATAGCCTTCTGAACAATTGTTCAGTTAAGGGGCGATTTACCATGAGCGACGAATACCTGATCTACGGAAGCGAGCTTTCTCCCTACTCGGTCAAAGTGCGCAGTTACTTTCGATACAAGGGAATCCCCCACCGGTGGATCGTGCGCTCGATGAAGGAGATGGGCGAGTTCAACAAATACGCCAAGCTCCCGCTGGTTCCGCTCGTCGTGACGCCCGGAGACCAGGGCATCCAGGACTCCACACCGATCATGGAGAAGATGGAGGCGCTCTTCCCCGAGCCGGCCATCCATCCTTCGGAGCCCGCGCTGAAATTCATTTCCGAACTGCTCGAAGAATTCGCCGACGAGTGGGTGAACAAGCCCATGTTCCACTACCGCTGGACCCGCGAGATCGACCAGGACTCGGGCGCATTGCGCATCGCGCTCGATCAGACGGGCGGCGATGAAAAGGCCGCGAACCTGATGGCCGCCATGATCAAGCAGCGCATGGTGCCGCGCCTTTCTTTCGTGGGCTCTTCGCCGCAGACGCAGGAACAGATCGAGAATGCCTACGTGCGGCTGCTCGAACTGCTCGAAGCGCATCTGGAAAGCCGCCCCTATGTGCTGGGCGCGCGTCCCTCGTTCGCGGATCTGGGGCTCTGGGGGCAGCTCTATGAACTCTGGAGCGATCCCACCCCCGGGGCCCTGATGAAAGAGCGCGCGCCCAGGGTAGCCGCG
>JAGRBM010000284.1 GCA_020434085.1 Chrysiogenia bacterium
GAGCGCATGGAAAAAGACGGAATCGTCGGCCCCTCCGACGGCGTGCGCCCGCGCGAGGTGCTGGTGACCGAGACCCAGATCGAGGCGCTCTTCGGGGGCGAGGGATCGAGCCAGTCGAGCGAAGTGGCGTAGGGATTGCTTTGTGGCCCAGGTTGTTAGGCTGAATCTGGATCAGCTTCGAGAGTCAGGGCTTACCGGTTGTCGTAGAGCCGCTGCTTTTGCTGGTTTGGTCGTCAATGCGGCTCGGGATGCGAATTTTCGCAGTATCGAACTTGCGCCGTTTACCCATCTGGAAATTATTCCAGTAGAGAAATTCACCGGTGACCTGCTTCATACCTGCAAGTCAGAATTTGAAAGGTGGGGGCTTCGCAACTGTGTAAGAGAACTATTCGAGCGGCATTCCCTATTCATGGATGCTGTGCATCGCAATATTCTGCTCGTCGAACAAGTGAAGAGTGGCGTGACGCAGAAAGCAGCTGTCGAAGCTCAACGGCAATTCGCGAATCGAACAAGCATTGCTGATAAATCGAAGTGGCTTTCCAAAGAATTCGATGTTCAGTCGCAACGACCAGAGTATTTATCGGCGATTAATCTGGCTCGGGTCTGCATTACGCATCGCGGGTCGATCGTTGGGGAAGAAGACCTGAATAGTGGAAAACACTTGATTCTTCGTTGGTTCGCGTTTGAGGAAGTTATTGTCCTTCCTGATGGTAAAGAACTGAATCTATGGGCGTCGGAGGGGCATGTCTTTGACGGTGAATCGCCAATCGCGCTGAAATTTCTCGAGAAAGAACTTCGTTTCGAGGTTGGCCAGACTTTCGATCTTGGCCCACGCGAAGTGCAAGAATTGGTCATCTACTTCACGAACGAAGTTAAGTCGCTCGTCGTCTCACTGGCGGACTTCATGAGGAAACGTGGCGCCGAACTGGAGAGTCCCCGGCAGGGGTAAAAAGTGGAGGCGGCGGAGGGAATCGAACCCTCGATCACGATTTTGCAGACCGCTCCCTTAGCCACTTGGGTACGCCGCCCCTGAAGTGTTGGGACTGGGGTATCTATCCAATCCCACTGGGGAATTCAATACTTTGTCACAATTCGTAGGGGGGCCTTGGGGGGCTCTCAATGCCGTCGGAGGAGCATGGGCCATCCGCACATCTCAGCGTGCACGTGCTCGTGCAGGTGCACGTGCACGATTCGGAGTCGGGAGTGACACGGACGGGCGAGGCCGACTTCGTGTGCATGAAGCTGCAGGACGTCTCCCGGACCCTGCCTTCAGTTCACGTCCATGTCGCTCGGGGAGACCGGCGCGGGGGTCTGGACGATGGGCCCGTGTTTTTCCTCGTAGCGCGAGACGTTTTCCTGCAGCGCGTTCAGGAGGCGCTTGGCGTGCGCGGGGGTGAGCGCCACCCGCGAGAGCAGCTTGCCGTAGCGCGTGCGGGCGTGGACGAAGAGAAAGTCGACCAGGAATGTGTCGTCGGAGTGCTCGATCGTGGCCATGTTGGAGAACTTCGGTTCGGCGCTCTCGCCGTCCTGCTGGAGCTTGATCTGGAGCTGCTGGGGTTTCTTCTGGCTCATTAGGGCCTCCGGGCTTCGTCCTTCGACAGGCTCAGGACGAACGGTGTGGATGCAACTGGCACCCGGTTGTTCCCGTTCGTCCTGAGCCTGTCGAAGGATCGAACGGGCCACCCCGTACGGGTGGATTGAAAAAACTCAGGCTCCCTTGATGGAGTCCTTCATGGCGGCGCCGACGACGCGCGCGGCCAGGTTTCGCGGGGTGAATTTCACGCCCAGCATGCCGATCTTGTTCATCGCGCCGGGCACGAAGATGACCTTGCTTTGCGCGTAGGCTTTGAGGCCCCGGCGGACGGTTTCCTCGGCGCTGAGCACCAGGAGCTTGTCGGCGCCGTCGATGCCCACGCCGGCGGCTTCCTGGAATCCCGTGGGGACCGGGCCCGGGCAGAGCGCGCTCACGCGAACGCCGCTGCCGCGCAGTTCTTCGGCCACGCCGGAGGTCCAGCTCACGACGAAGGCCTTGGTCGCGCCGTAGGTCGAAAGATAGGGTGTGGGCGGCATGCCGGCCACCGAGGCCACGCTGAGCACCCCGCCCTTGCGGCGGCTCACCATGCCCGGCAGGAAGTGGCGCGCCAGCACGATGACGGCCTCGGAGTTGAGCCGCACCATCTGGGTCTCGCGCTCGAGGTCGCACTCGTGGAAGCGCGAGCTGTTTCCAAATCCCGCGTTGTTGATGAGGTGGTCGATGGGGACGCCAAGCGCGTCGACCTTCTTGCAGAGCTCGAGCGCCCCGCCCGTTGCGGCCAGGTCCTGGGAGACGACTTTCACATCGATGCCGTTGTTTGAGTGCAGCTCGGCGGCCAGCGCCTCGAGCTTGTCGGTGCTGCGGGCGGTGATGACGAGGTCCGCGCCCATTGCGGCGATTTGGCGGGCGAACTGCTCGCCAAGACCCGAGGAGGCGCCCGTGACAAGTGCGCGTGTGCCCTTGAATATATTGCTCATGCCTTGCTCCTGAGGCGGGAACCTGCCCGCTCCGGCGCGGACGCTACCCCGCCCCGGGCCCCTTTGCCAAGGCCCCTGCTCTGCCGGCCCCGAAAGCACAAAAAAAGAACGGCCCGCCATGGTGGCGGGCCGTTCCCTTTAATAAACCCGGTAAGGCTTAGTACTGGACGTTCCAGCTGTCCAGGACCCACGTGGCGGTGTTGTCGTCGCCGACTACGCCGTAGGAGGTGAAGCTGGCGCCCGCGCTGGTGAAGTCGCCGACCACGAAGTTCAGCTCCTTGGCGATGGCGTTGGTGTAGCTGCTCGCGTCGGTGCCCGAGAGCGGGGAACCGCCGCCGCCGGTGACGACGTAGGTAATGCCGTCCTTGGTGGCGCGCTCGTAGTTGTGAACGTGGCCGGTCACGACGGTGTCCACACCATACTGCGTGTAGAGCGGGAAGAGGGCGTTGAACTCGCTGTCGACGCCGCCGGCGCCCACGGCCGGGTGGTGGTGGGAGACGACGATGTGATCGACGTTCGGGTTGCCCGCGGCCGAGGCCAGATCGCTCTGGATGAAGGCGTACTGGGCGGTGCCCGGAGCGAAGGTGTCGGCGCAGGTCTCGGCGCTGTTGCAGCCGTTGGAGTTGATGACCAGGAAGTGGACGTTCGAGTAGTTGAAGCTGTAGTAGTCGAACGCGCCGTTGCCCGGGACCATGAAGTAGCTGTCGAAGTAGGTGTTGCCCGTACCGAGGCTGGCGTCGGAGAGGCCGAAGAACCACGCGAAGTCATGGTTACCGTAGACGGGGTAGAACACCGAGTTACCCAGAAGCTGCTTCTCCTGCTTGAAGAAGTTGATGACGTCGTCCTCGTCCTGACCGGCGAAGCCGAAGTCACCGGAGTTGAGATAGACGTCGGGGGCGCGGTTCAGAGCGGCCTGCTGGACGGCGCGATGGTCGTCGTCTTCACCGGCTTCAAGGAGCCAGGCTTCAGGGCCGTAACCCTTGCGGGTATCGCCGAGCATCACCAGGCGGAAGGGCTCGTTGGTCGAGGCCGGCGAGGTGGTGAAGGAGTTGATCGGGCTGCTCTGGTTGGCCAGCTCGATGCGGTAGTAGTACTTGCGGTTGGCCTGGAGGCCGTTGATCGTGACCTTGTGGATCTTGATGTCACGCGAGTCGGTGAGGAGAGCCGCGCCCGAGAGGTTGCTCTGGGTGCCGATGCGGATCTTGCCGGGGTCGGCTTCGGAGTTCTCCCACATGATGTCGATGGAGCTGGTGCTGGCGTTCATCACAACGGGATGGACGCGCAGGGTGATCTGGGGCGGATCGTCGCCACCGGCCATGGCCAGCGACGGGACCAAAAGGATTGCTGCGATCATTGCGAGCAGGCTTGCAAAAGGCTTGTTCATTTTCTCATCTCCTACCGGGTTCTGAATCTTCTTCTTACGCTTGGTGGTAGCCCCACCTGGGTGCGTTGTGAGGCCCCTTCTCTCAAGGGTTGTGCCAAAGGGCGCATTGCAGCATTTTTCGTGCGTGATCAGTGGTAACTCATTGAAATTGCATGACTATTTTATCACTGAAATCTTCCCTCAGGAGCGCGAGCGGGCGCCCTCGATGGGGGGAATGCACACTTGGTTTACCTGCGCCGGGGCCAGGCAGCCCTCGCCCGGAACGGGCTGAGAGTGCCGAAATGCGCATTTTGGCGCCGATTCGTGGGCTGGCATGATCAGAAAGTTCGAAAAAATGAAGGAATTACATCTGGTTATGCGAATACGTCTACCGGGTTTACTCATGTTCGGGCGCGCTGACCGCTGCGTGTTCGGGTGCGTGCCGGCAAGTCCGCGCCCACACGGAGGCTCCGCGAACTTTTGGCCGCCCGGAGCCCCCGGCACGGGCCTTGCGTAGATGAGGCGACATATAAAGGAATCAGCGCGCTTGCACTCACGGCAGTGATCGGGGTACCTCATCCGGAGTACTGCACAACTTCAAACTGGCGCTGGCGGATCATCCATGAGTGAAAAGACCACGCAGCAGGATACGCGCGTGACGCGTACCAGAAAGCTGCTTCTGTCCGGGCTGGGACTGGCCATCGTGCTCAGTCTCTACCTTCTCTATCAAACGACGCGGGCGGAGGTGCCTGAGGGACTCAAACCCATGACCCCGGCAAAGGTCGAGACCAAGGAAGAAGTCGCTGCCCGCGCGCGCACCTGGCTCGAATCCGACGACGCCAATGTCGCTCACCCGGGCGAGCTCCAGTACGCCGAGGGCGAAGTAGAGCCCGAGATGCAGGGCGTGACGCTCACCCCGCGCGGGCTGAGCCAGGCGGTCGATGAAGAGATCGAGCCCGAGGTGTTGCCCGAACCGCTCTCAGCCGTCCTCGCCGCCGTGGACGCCCCCTTCCGCCGGACCTTCGACGCATTCGAATCTTTCTCGGTGAAGATGAGCTTTGTCTTCCTCACTTATCAGCCCGAACTGGGAAACGCCCGCACTGTGGGCAATGTCACCTTCACCAAGGACGCCCGGCAGAACTGGCATGCGGCCTACGACATCGATACCGACAGCAAGACGAGTTCCTACAACAAGCCGCTCTACAAGAGTCAGTTCTGGCTCATCGGCAACACGCCCTATGTGCAGCGGCCCGACAAGGCCCCCTCGGTGATCGGCGCCGACTCGCCCGAGGATGACCAGCAACTGCTCAACGAAATCACGAGCAACCACATCGAGCTGCTCTCCCACGAGACCCTGCGCCGCTTTGTGCATGAGGCCAAGCGTGCAATCGGCTACAGCGAACCCGGCGTGGATCGCTGGGAGGGACGCCCGGCGGACGTCTACCAGGTTGCCCCGCCCCACTACGGCGAGGACGCCCCCGATATTTCGGTCTCCACGCGCACCGGAAGCATCTGGATTGACCGCGAACTGGGCATCCCGCTCAAGGCGGACCTCTCCTACACCGCGCAGATGACCATTCCCTCGCCCAAGCTCTACACCTACGACACTACGCAGCAGATCACTCTGGAGATCCTTCAGATTGGCACGGCCCCGCAAGTGGGCGCACCGGAGGTGAAGTAAGTGCGCGCCTTTGTGAGCCTGGTGGCCCTTCTGGCGGTGCTGCTTGCTGCGCCCGTTGTCCGCGCGCAGGAGGCGGCCGAGACCGCCGCGCCCGCGCGGCAGGCCCTGGCGCTGGATGCCACGGAAAAGGCCGAGTTCTTCGACGAGGGCGAGCGCCTGTTCGTCGAGGGACAGAAGAAGGAGCTTGAGGGCGACATCGGCGCCGCCTGCGAGATCTACAAGCGCGTGGGCACCGAATTCCCAGAGAGCATCTCGGCTGCGAGCGCCCTGTTCCAGTGCGCCTTTCTGCATGACCAGCGCGAGTACGACGTGAACACCGCCGCGCCCATGTACCGGCAGGTGCTCGAGCGCTACCCATCGAGCCGCGTGAGCAAGAAGGCGCAGATCCGCCTGGCCAACCTGGCACCTTTCGAGGGCAAGTGGGCGCAGATGTACACCGAGATCCAGCGCGTACTGGCGGAAAAGGAAAAGGTCGACATCGCCGACTTCGAGGACAGCCTCTTTGGCATGCTGGAGAAGAACCCCGAGTATCCGGGCGCCGACCAGCTTCTGTTCTTCCTGGCGCGCACGAGCTTCAAGCAAAAGCGCTACGAACGCTCACGCAAGTTTTTCCTGCAGGTCATTCGCAGCTATCCGGGCACCCAGTCGGCGGCCTTCGCCTACAAGGGGCTGGGTGATCTCGAGTTCCTCGAAGGCAAGTACGCCCTCTCCACGACTTACTACGATGCAGCGACGGCGGTGGCCGAGGACCTCGGGATGCCGCCGCCCAGCCCGCTCCAGCGGCGCAAGGCCCACCTCTATGTGGCGCGCTACCGGGTGTTGCTGGGCGTGCTTTCCCTGATGGCGGTGTGCGGCATGGGGCTCATCTATCTGGCGCCCACGCGCAGGCCGGAGTTCGGCGCGCTGGTGCGCTCCTGGGGGACGAGCTCCCTGCAACTCCTGCCCCTGTTCGGAATCCTCTACGGCATTGCCTGGTATCTGGTCTCGGACTCCGATCCCTCCAGCGCGCTCAACATCATCGGGCATGAACCACTCTTCGTGGCGATGATCTATGCGCTGGTGTGTGTGTCCCTGTTCGTGGGGATGGTCGTGCTGCCCGGAGCCGAGCACCGGCCCGGCGGAAAGGCGATCTTCTGGACGGCCTTTCCGCTGCTGCTGCTTGGCGCGAATTTCTGCCTGTACTACTGGCTCGATCTGACAATGTATCTCGAATACTCCCTGCTGGGAATGAAACCCAACGGATAGAACATGGAAACGAATCTTCTCGATTTCTCCGGCAAGGTGGTCTGGGTCACCGGCGCGGCCTCGGGCATCGGGCGCGCCACGGCGCTGCGCTTTGCCGCAAACGGCGCGCAGGTCTTTGCCACCGACGTCAACGAAGCGGGCCTCGAAGAAGTCGCTGCGCGCATCCTCGAAGGCCGGCAGCGCGTGGTCACCGCTCTGTGTGATGTATCCGAGAGCGCGCAGGTCGCTCACGCGGTAAAAACACTAACCGGTGAATACGGAAAGCTCGATGTGCTTGCCAACTGCGCGGGCATCGCAGCGGGCGCGCCCATTGCCGCCCACGACGAGGCGCTCTGGAGCAAGATCCTGCGCGTCAATCTCGACGGCACCTTCCTGTGCAGCAAGGCGGCGGTGCCGCTGCTGACAAAAAGCGCCGGCGCCATCGTCAACGTGGCCTCCATTGAGGGACTGGGCGGCGAGAAACTGCTGGGGGCCTACTGCGCGTCCAAGCACGGGGTGATCGGGCTGACAAAGGTATTGGCCAAGGAACTGGGGGCCTCGGGCGTGCGCTGCAACGCCGTGTGCCCGGGGGCGATCAATACGCCCATGCTCCGCCAGGGCGCCGAGAAGATGAACGAAACCCTCGAGAGCGTGATTGTGAAGAAGACGCCGCTGCGCCGCATTGGCGATCCCGATGAAGTCGCGCGCGTAATCGTGTTCCTGGCCAGCAAGCAGGCCAGCTTTATCACGGGCACGACGCTCACCATCGACGGCGGCCTCACTGCCGGTTACTAGGCATTCATTCCCAGCCGCGGGTAGACGCGACCCATCACCCCCGTCATGAAAGCCGGCGAGAGCCGCATCAGGTTGGGCAGAATCGTGCCGGCCGTGCCCGGCGTGGAGAGCCCCTTGCGGTATCGAATGGCACGTACCATTTGCAACGCCACGCGCTCGGGCGATGCGCCGACAATCTCCATCAGCCGCGCGCCAAATTCCTGCATCCCTCCGGTGCCGTAACCCTTGGTCTGGGCCAGTCCCGTCCGCGTGAAGCCAGGGCAGATACAGGTGACATCAATCCCCTCGCCGGAAATCTCCGCGCGCAGCGCCTCTGTATAGCCGACAACCGCGAACTTCGAGAGCGCGTAGGCCGTCATGCCCGGCACCGGCAGCAGTCCCGCGATGGATGCGACGTTGACGATGTGACCGTGCCCGCGCGAGATCATGTGCGGAAGCAGCAGGTTGTTCATGCGTACCGGCGCCCACACGTTGATGTCGAGGACCTTTTCCCAGTCAGGCAGCGACATGGCCGAGACCGGCCCGAGCGGCATGATCCCGGCGTTGTTAACCAGAATGTCCACCTGTCCCATTTGCCGGATCGCACGGCGTGCGGCCAGGTTGATGCCCTCCTTGGTGGAGAGATCGGCGCCGATGCACGCGACCTCGCGCCCCATGGGGCGTATCAGGCGCGCAACCTCGGCCAGCCCGACCTCGTTGCGGTCCACCAGGATGAGGTGGGCCCCCCAACGTGCCAGCTCCAATGAGAGCGCCCGGCCGATGCCGGAGGCGGCGCCCGTGACCAATGCGACCTTTTCCTGCAGGTTTTTGGGTGCGGTGAAGATGCTCATGATTCGTCCTTTGTCGCGGATGCGGGGGGCGGTATCTCGGGCGGCGCCTCGCGCTCTTCGGGTGGAATGTAGGTAAACTTGTAGGGCGCAAACGAGAGGCAGCTTGTTTTGACGCTGACGCTCGGTTCCCTCTCATAGCTCTCTGGCATGTTCAGGCGGCCGGGCTGGTCGGGGACTTCGTCGCTGTTCTGCTCCGCGGCGCTCTTGTCCAGGCACAGGGCTGCCTGCTCCACAAGGGCTTCGATCACCTCCTGCTCTGCCGAGCCGGAGTTGCTGGTCTTCGACCAGGCCAGCACCTTGTGAGTGGCCGGATCGACCATCGCGACGCGCAGTGTGAGGTTCTCGGGCGACTTGCCCGGAATTCGCGTGGGCGCCCCCGCCGCGAGACTGGCAATGGTGAAGAGCGCCCCCACGAAGTCCTTGGTGTGGGTGGCCCAGCTCTGTTCGAGTCCCGAGAGGCGGATGTAGAAGACCGCATCGGCGTCGGCGTAGTTGGGGTGTGCGCACACCTTTTCATCATCGTCGAGCACATACTTGAGCGCGTCCTTGCGCTGGAGGATCTCCCGATAGGTGAGGGAATCGCCCATCATTTCTGCAAGGGTAAAGAATGCCTCACGGTGGCAGAGTGCGAGCTCGTAGTCATCGCCAAGTTCGTGGGGCAGCGGCGCAATGGCGCGGCTTCCACTGGGCATGTTGCGCACCAGGCTGCGGATGAGCTCCACCCAGGCGTTGATCTGCCAGTCCCGCGGAGCGCCGACCAGTTGTTCGCCCTGCTCGCGAACGAGCTCGATTTCAGGATAGGCCAGAACAACCTTGTGAATGGTCGGCATGCCGGTTTCGGGAGCGGTCTGCGAGAGCTGCTGCGTGGGGGAGCCTTCGTCTTCAGTGTCATCGGCCCAGGCGGTGGCGGGACGCGCCATCGAGACCAGCACCACTGCCATCATGAGCAGCCGGAGGCTCCAGCGTTTTCGTGCGGCGATGATGCGTGATTTTTGCATGGCTCTTAATACTCGAGTGTGTAGGGCACGACGGGACTGCAGATGTACACGTTTTGTTTCTCGACCAATGCGCGGATCTCGTCTTCCGACAAGCCTGAATAAGTATCGAAGCATTTGAGGATGTGCGCAGCCATCTTGGAGAGGGTTGACTGGCGCGCGCCGGGGCCGGCGACCTTCGCCCCGGCGACGAGCACTTTCTCGCCCGAAGCATCGACCAGCGCGAGTTGGAGCAGGGTTCCAAATGAACCGAAGGATTCATTGGTGTTTTGATACTGGACAAGCAACGCAGGGCGTCCGGGAAAGCGCGGGCTGAATTTGCAGGTAATTCCCTCGGTTTGGTAGGCCTCGCCCGGTTCTTCGTCCTCTTTGGCCAGTCCGCTCAGAACCGAACCGTACACGGTATTGAAGAGCGCCTTGCGCTGGCAGAGCGTGTCGGCTCCCGCCTGCATCAGCCGGTAGTAGTTGGCCTGCGCATCGGGGCTCATGTCGCCAAGGGCCTTCGCGACGACTTCGCCCACCATGGCGCTGCGGGCTTTCTGCTCCTCGTCCTCATCGAGCAGGTACCGGCCCTCGGGCTGCTCGGCGAAGCGCTGCACCACCGGCGGGAATAGAACAAGATCGGGCAGACGAACGGAGACCGGGGGCGTGGGCGGAGGCGCGGGCGTTTCCGTGGGCGACTCCTGCTCTGGGAGCGGCGCATCGGGTTCCGAACTTGCCGCCGGGTCCGGTTGTTGTTCAGCTTCCTCGGCGCGCGCAGGTCCTGCTGCCGGCGGCAAAGCACCGATCAGCGCAAAGAGCAGCACGGCGATGAGCCTTGCGCGCATGGCTACTCATCCTCCTTCAGCCAGCGATGCGGACCGGCATCGAGTTTTGGAAGAATCCCCGGCGTTCCGAGCACCCGATTGGTGACAAGGAGTTTGATGAGCCCTTCCTCGCGCGAGCGAGCGCGAAGCGAGTAGTAGCTGCCGTAGGTATTGGCTTCGAGAAAATACTCCGTGCCGGCCTTAAAGACATACATTCTCTGGAGCACCGGACTCTCGATCATGCCCTGCGTCGGGGCAAGGCTGACCAGGTAGACGCCGGGCTCGGCAACAAAGGCGTAGGAAGTGTTCTTGGGTAGCGCGGCAACGGGAATCGTGTTGAGCCGGAACTGCACGGCTTTGCTGGCCAGGCCGTTCATCCGGAAGAAATAGACAACCGCCTTGTCCTTGGGGACCGGCCGAATTGCCTCAAATTCCGCGCCGCGTTTGGGCACCCTTGGGATGCCGCAGCCCACGCAGGTGAGCGCGGCAACGGCCAGCAGCAACATGTGAATCGTACGCTTCATCGGGGAACTTGAATTGTGATGAACCGGGAAACCCGTGGCAAATGCCGCGCTGTCTCATCCTGAGTCAGGAGAGATCCCGCTTTCCCCGCCGCCAGAGGATGCGGTTGACGCGGCTCATGGCTTCGGGGGAAATGCGCTTCAACGCCCACATGGAGGACGAACCCGGCGCCAGGGTGATGATCCCCTTGCCGCGCTTGATTCCGCGGACGATGTCCTTGGCCGCCTTGCCGGCGGAGTAGCCGATGCCCGCCGCCATGCCTTTCTTGGCGGTCTTCTCTGCCTCGCTGCTGGCGTAGTGACCGATCTCGGTGATTCCGGTCTCCACGATGCCCGGGCACACGACCGAGACCTCGATCCCCTGGCCCGCAATCTCGGCGCGCAGGGCTTCGGAATAGCCCACCATTGCGAACTTCGTGAGTGAATAGGCGGTGAGCCCGGGCACGCCGACCAGCCCGGCCATCGAGGCAGTCGTGACGATGTGGCCGCTGCCGCGCTCCAGAAAATGAGGAAGCAGCGCCTGGGTGAGTCGCACCGGCCCCCACAGGTTGATGTCGACGATCCACTCCCAGTCGGAGAGCTTCATCTCCTTGACCGGTCCCAGGTACATCACGCCGGCGTTGTTGTAGAGCAGGTCGACGCGGCCGGCCTGCTCAAGCGCCTGCTTTGCCAGGCGCGCAATGTCGGGCTTCCTGGCAAGATCGGCCTGGATGGCGTAGGCAGTTGCGCCGATCTTGCGGCACTCCTGCGCGGCATCCTCGAGGCGCTCGCCGTTGACGTCATTGAGAACGAGGATCGCACCCTCGCGCGCGAGTTCCTTCGCACAGGCCAGCCCGATGCCCGATGCCGCGCCGGTTACCAGCGCGACCTTTCCCTTGAGATTCTTCATGGACCCCTCCCCGTCGGAAAAGAATTTTGCCACAGCCAGGAATTTGAAACCACAGATGTACACAGATGAACACGGATTTTAGGAAGTGCTCAGACCACGATCTGTGTGCATCTGTGTTCATCCGTGGTTCCATTCCGGTGTCATATTCAAGAAAAAGGGCCCCGTTTTGCGGGGCCCTTCTGGATTCTCGGTCGCTGTGCAACGGCCTAGAACTTGATGTACTTCATGATGCCCATGGTGGCTGCCTGCAGGTCCTTGACCGGCTTGGCTTCCTCGGGCTTGTCGATCACGGGCAGCACCTTGTCACGGAAGGTTTCCGGGGTGAGCTCTGCCGGGTCGATGAAGGTGCCCGGGTGCTGCTCAAGCCAGACCTTGGTGAAGAAGCCGCCGCCGCCCTCGATGATGGAGCCCGAAAGCTCACACTCTTCGGAGACGAGGTAGCCCACCATCTTGGCGATGATGGCCGGATCGAACTTGGCGAGCATCGGAGGCGGCATGACGGTCTCGGTCATGCGGCTCTTGGCGATGGGCGCAATGGCGTTGACCTTGATGTTGCTCTTGGCGCCTTCGACGCGCATCGAGTTCATCATGCCGACCAGGGCGAGCTTGGCGCCGCCGTAGTTGACCTGACCGAAGTTGCCCCAGAGGCCCGCGCCCGAGCTGGTGACGACGACGCGGCCGTAACCGGCTTCCTTCATGTGGGTCCAGGCGGCCTGCGTCACGCAGAAGGCGCCCTTGACGTGCACGGCGAAGATCGAGTCCCAGTCGGCCTCACTCATCTTGTGGAAAGAAACGTCGCGCAGAATGCCGGCGTTGTTGATGACGATGTCGACGCGGCCCCACTCGTCGAGTGCGGTGCGGACGATGTTCTTGCCGCCATCGATGGTGGCGACGGAGTCGTAGTTGGCGACGGCCTGGCCGCCGGCGGCCTTGATCTCATCGACGACCTTCTGGGCCGGCGTCTGATCTGCGCCCTCGCCCTTGAAGGAGCCACCGAGGTCGTTGACCACAACCTTGGCGCCGCGCGAGGCGAGAAAGAGCGCGTGCTCGCGGCCCAAACCGCCACCGGCACCAGTTACAATAGCGACACGATCGTCATAACGAATTTCACCCATTTTACTCAACGTCCTCCTGAGAGAGATTGCCGCGTTCTCGCCGCGGCGGCGGTGCTCACCCCAGCGAAAAGAACCGCCCCCAAGGGGCGTTTCTCAAGTGCTGTGGATGGCGTGCGGGGAGTAGTGATTACGTTGACTCCCCAGTCAACGGGCCGCTAGGATGGCCTCCGACCCGCCGAAAGGCAAGGTATTTTTTGCGAAAATAAAGCAGGTTTCAGGGGCATTTCGAGGGGTTTGTTTCCCCTTTGGAGTGACCGCTTGCCTGCGGGGAGAGCGCCATGGGCGACTACAAAGTGATTCTGACTGAAAAGGACGGCCACGTGGGCGTCCTGACCCTCAACCGTCCCGACAAACTCAACGCCATGGGGCCCGACTTCTGGGAGGAGTTTCCCGCGGCGGTGCGCGAGCTCGACGAGGATCCCGAGGTCCGCTGCATCGTCATCAAGGCTGCCGGTCGTGCGTTTACCGCGGGCCTGGATCTGGTCAGCATGGGCGGCTCCCTGGGGGGCGGCGGCGCCGGATCGGAGGCCGCCCGTCGCCGGGGCCTCCACAAGGAAGTCCACCGGCTGCAGGGTTCAATCAGCGCCACGGAGAAGGCCGACACCCCGGTCATCGTGGCCGTACACGGCGCGTGCATCGGCGGCGGCATCGACCTGATCACCGCCTGTGACATCCGGCTCTCCACCAAAGACGCAAAATTCTCGGTGCGCGAGACCAAGATCGCCATCGTCGCCGACGTGGGCACGCTCCAGCGCCTGCCCCGCATCATCGGCCGCGGTCACACCTCCGAGCTCGCGCTCACGGGCAAGGACATCGATGGCGAATACGCCCGCGAGATCGGGCTCGTCAATCGCACCTACGAGAGCGCCGAGGACCTGCACGCTGCCGCCCTGGTAATGGCCCGCGAGATCGCGGAGAACTCCCCGCTCGTCACCCAGGGCGTCAAACAGGTCCTGCGCTACGGCGAGTACAAGAGTGTCGACGACGCCCTTGAATACGTTGCGGTGTGGAACAGCGCCTTCCTGATGAGCAACGACTTCAACGAAGCCATCGCCGCGTTCATGCAGAAGCGAAAGCCGGTCTTCAAGGGCGAGTGATCGGTGGTTTATCCACAGGTTTGGCAGGCCAAACCCATCGTCATGTCTGCGATTTGATGGTTTCGGTCTGATCCGGGATCTCATCTGCAAGCGCCAGGGCATTGGCACGCGGCCAATACAGGTAGCGCATGATGACCGAGATGAAGAGCACGTTGCAGCCGATGTTGAAGAGAATCGGCGCGTCGAAGTTCAGGTGCAGCGCCGCGTAGACGCCGGCGCACAGCTCCCCCGAGAGCCACAGCCACAGGAATCCGGCCGAGACTCCGCGCGAGTGTCCCTGCCGCAGGCTCTGAAAGGCCTGCGGCGCGCCGCACACCGCAAGCAGCGTGTTTCCGAGCCAGCCGATGGATTCGATCATCGTTCCATAAACCTGAATACCTGAGTGGCTGTCATTCTGAAGGGAGCGCAGCTCCCTGAAGAATCGCGTCCACGCCGGCTCCACGCGATTCTTCGCTGCGCCCAGAATGACAGGTTTCTTTGAAATGCTGCATCGACGTGCGGCTAGACCGACTCAATCGCCTTCCACGTCCCGCCTTCCATGGTGAAACCGAGCGGGGTGTCCTGGGTGACCTCGACGGGTTCTCCCACCTGCTCGCCGTATTCGGGGTGGCCGGGCAGCAGGATGGTCAGGGTGGTGGCCTTTGGTTTGGGGCGCGGCAGGTTGGTGACGACCGTGCGTTTTCCAAGGCCCGCGATGGTGGAGCTGACGCTGGCATAGGCGGCAAGGCGCTGGAGCGTTACCCAGGTGGGCGGCGCGAGTTTGATCTTGCCCTGGGTGAAGGCGGCGATGGCATCGGCCGGGCGGAACCAGTCCCACTCGGTCAGCTCGTGCTCGTCGTGGGTGGGCTCCTGCCCCTCGGGCGCGGCGGCGACGAAGAAGCGCGTGTCGTAGCGCTTGCTCTCGATTTCGGGCGTGATCCAGTGGTCGAAATAGGCGAGCAGGTCCGGCCGCAGCAGCAGCTCTTCCTTGCCCGCAATGCTCAGCAGCGTCTCGGGATGTTCACGGTCGTTGAGGTGGTCGCGGTACCCGGCCAGCCGCTCCTTGCGGGCGGCGTCGTTTTCCAGGTGAATCACCTCGCCGGGTGCGCACCTTGGCGAGGCCAGCAGGCAGCCGGCTTCCTCGAAGGTCTCGCGCAGCGCCGCCACGTAGTGGGCGCGCACTTCTTCAGCGCTCCCGCGAAAGCGCGAGCGCGCTTCTTCCCAGTCGAAGTCTGCGAGAACTTCAGCATAACCCGCGTCGAAGTCGTGCTCGTCCACCTTGCCGCCGGGAAAGACGTGAACCCCGCCCATGAACCCGCTCTTGCCGTGGCGGCGCATGAGGAGAACCTCGGTCCCCTCGCCCCCCGAAGAAGCGGGACGAAGCAGTACCAGAGTGGCTGCGGGCTTGATGGGATGGGCCATGTCGGGCGTCCTCCAAGGTGAACGGCTGTTTACTTTGTAGTCGGGAAGAAGCGAGAGTGGCAATCCCGCCGCGCACCGAGAGTATTAGAAAAAGCGCGGAAAAGCGTCTCTACTGATCGATCAGTGCAGAATTCCGGTGACCTCGCGCACACATGGAGCCGCGTGTTTCGGCAATGATCCGGGTGATGGATCACCTTTCGAAAACACCAATCCCGGCACTTCGTCGTCTCCAGATCGTTTTGGCAGTGGTCGTCCTTGCGCTGGCACTGCCAGCAACCAGCGGTTGCGGACTGGGCGAGTGTATCCTCGAACCGAAAATCGAATACTTCTACCCTTCGCGTGGAAGCGTTGAACAAGGTGAGATCGTCTACCTGGGCTGGGAATCCTACAACGAAACCTCCTGCGAAATCGTTGCGGTAACCGCAACGGAAAAGGTCTACTTCGTTCCAATCTGGAAGGATACCTACGGAGTCGACACGCCTGTCGAGGACGTCACCTATTGGCTGGTCTGTGAGAACTCCTGCGGCGGAAGAGATTACGCCATGACACAGGTCAGTATTATTTCCCTGGCAATGCCGGAGTAGCGGGCTCCCTCAGCCCCCCTGATCAACCAGCTCGCCGAGCTTGGCGTGGCCGTCGTAGAAGATGGGCCAGCCATCGCCGACGAGCACGGCGTCGATGGCGTCGTGCTCGAGGATGCGGCGTACCGACTCGATGGCCGCTTCCTTGTCGGTGAGCTTTTCATCGGGCAGCAGGTTGAGCGCGCCGCCGCGGTGGCCGCGGATGAGGTCGCCGGTAATCAGCGTGCTCTCTTCAAGCAGCAGCGCCAGCTCGCCCGGCGTTTTCGAGCCCTGCATCTCCAGCGCGCTGAGTCCGGGGACGATTTCCTCGCCATCTTCGATCCAGCGGTCGGCAGCAAAGACGCCCTTCTCGGCGACCGGGCCGAGCAGCTTTGCGCCGAAGACGCCCTGGAGCTCATGGGCCACGCGGGTGTGATCGGAATTGGTCACGACGATGAGCGCCGCCCCGCCAAGCGACCTGAGATGCTCCAGGTCATGGGCGCTCATCGGCATCGGGTCGATGAGGAC
>JAGRBM010000285.1 GCA_020434085.1 Chrysiogenia bacterium
ACGATGATCAACCTGGCGCTGTGCGTGTTCAACTCGCTGCCGGTCTACCCGCTCGACGGTTCCCACGTGATGGAAAACTCCCTGCCGGTGGGCAAGGCCATGAAGTTCCGCGAGAGTGCGCGCTACTCGCTGATCATCTTCCTGGTCATCTTCTTCGTACCGCCGGTGCGCGACGTCATCTTCGCGCCGGTGAGCATCATGACCAACCTCATCCTCGGGGGAGATTTCTTCTAGTCATGGGCAAGCGCGTTCTCTCCGGCATGCGCCCCACGGGGCCGCTCCACATCGGCCACTGGGAAGGGGTGCTCAAGAACTGGGTGCAGCTCCAGTCCGAGCACGACTGCTATTTCTTCTCGGCCGACTGGCACGTGCTCACCACCGATTACGAGCGCGCTTCCGATGTCGGTGCCAACGTCGTCGACAACGTCGCCGACTGGATCGCCTGCGGGCTCGATCCCGAAAAGTCGGTGCTCTTCGTCCAGAGCGACATCAAGGAACACGCCGAGCTCTACCTGCTGCTCAGCATGCTGGTGCCCATTCCCTGGCTTGAGCGCAACCCGACCTACCGCGAGCAGCTTCGCGAGCTGCGCCGCACCCACGTGCCGCCGCCGCTCGTCCAGAAGATCAACAAGGAACTCAAGAGCCGCGCGAAGAAGGAACTCGGTCAGCGCCTCCAGGCCGTCGTGTCCGCGCCCGAGGACGCCGAGCCCGCCGAGACGCTGATGGACCTGCTGCCGGAGATTGAGGCCGTGCTCTCGAAGGATCTGTTCGCGCGCCTCAAGCAGGCGGCCACCGCGCGCGATCTCTCCACGCTGGGCTTCCTCTCCTATCCGGTCCTGCAAACCGCCGACATCATCATCTACAAGGGCGACTACGTCCCCGTGGGTGAGGACCAGATGCCCCACGTGGAGCTCTCGCGTGACATCGTGCGCCGCTTCAATGCGCTCTACGGCGAGACCTTCCCCGAGCCCCAGGGCCTGCTCACGCCGACGCCGCGCCTGCTGGGCACGGACGAGCGCAAGATGAGCAAGAGCTACGACAATGCCGTCTTCCTTGGCGACAGCGCCGAAGAGACCCTTGCCAAGGTCAAGCCCATGAAGACCGATCCCGCCCGCATGCGGATGACCGACCCGGGCGATCCCGACAAGTGCAATGTCTTCAGTTGGCACAAGCTCTATTCCAGTGAGTCCGAGCAGGAAGATTGCGCCACCAAGTGCCGCGCCGCGGCCTTCGGTTGCATGGACTGCAAGATGATCCTTGCAGAGAACCTCAACCGCGAGCTCGCCCCCATTCGCGAGCGGCGCGCCGCCCTGCTCGAAGAGCCCAACCGGATCAAAGAGATTATTGCCGATGGCGCGGGCAAGGCGCGCGCCGTGGCCACCGAGACCATCAAGGAAGTGCGCGAGGCAATGAAAATCCATGGCTGAGCCGCAAGCGAAAAAGCCCGAGCAGGGCGATCTCTTCGAGCCGGGTTTCGGCTACCACGTGCGGCTGCCCGTCTTCGACGGGCCGCTCGACCTGCTGCTGTACCTGATTCGCAAGCACCGCATCGACATCTACGACATCCCCATCGCGCTCATTACGGACGAGTACCTGCGCTACATCGAGCACATGCAGGACCTGGACATCGACCTGGCCGGCGACTTCCTGGTGATGGCCGCGACGCTGATGCACATCAAGAGCCAGATGCTGCTGCCGCGTCCCGAAGAGGACGAGGACGAAGAGGGCGAAGACCCGCGCGCCGAGCTCGTCCGCATGCTGCTCGAATACCAGTCGATCAAGGAAGCGGCCCGCCAGCTCGGCACGCGCGCGCTGCTCGACCGGGACGTGTTCACCCACACGCCCCACCCCGACGACCTGCCCGACCCCGAGGACGGCGGCATTGCCGACGTGGACCTGGTGGTCTTCCTCAAGGCATTCCGCAAGGTCATCGAGCGCAAGCCCGTCGACGCCCACAAGGTGCGCGAGGAAACCTTCCACGTGCGCGATCGCATTCTGGGGCTGGCAGAGCGCCTGCAGAGCGTCGAGCGGCTCACCTTCGACGAGATCTTCGAGACCGACCAGGAGCGAAGCCGCGCCTGGCTGATCGTGACCTTCCTGGCGATTCTCGAACTGGTGCGCATGAAGATGCTCAAAGTCTCCCAGGCCGAGACGGGCGGCGATCTCTACATCCTGCCCCAGCCCACCCTCTCGCCCGATGCGCTGGACCTGCAGCAGGTCGACAGCTTCGGCGGCGAGAGCGCCGAAGACATCGAAAAGGAATTCGAAGCCGAGGCGGCCGAAGTAGCCGCCGCGGCCCGGGAACTCGATGAGTCCGACGAAGAGTCGGAAGAAGACTACGACGACGAGTTCAACGACGAAGAAGGAGACGACAATGGCTGAGCAAGAGCCGTTGGATGAGGAGCACGCAGAGCAGAGCGAAGAGGCGCAGACCTCCGCCGAGAGCGCGCATGCCGAAGAGGACCTCGCCGAGGAAGAAGCCGAAGAAGAAGACCTCGGCGAAGAGAGTGACGACGAGGCCGGCGGCCTTGCGCGAAGGCTCAGTGACGAGCGCCTGCGTTCGGTGATCGAGTCGCTGATCTTTGCCTCGCCCAAGCCCCTGGCGCTGACCTCCATCGCGAACCTGCTGCGCCCGGTCAAGCGCAAGCGCGTGCGCGAGGTGCTCGATGCCATCATTGCCGAGGGCGCAGAGCGCGAACTCGCGGGCACCCACGGCTTCGTGCTTAAGGAAGTGGCCGGCGGCTATCACTACCGCACCGTTGCCGACAACGCCCCCTGGCTCAAGAAGCTCCAGAAGACGCGCCCCTGGCGCCTCACGCAGGCCACCCTCGAAGTGCTGGCGATTGTCGCCTACAAGCAGCCCATTACCCGCGGCGAGGTCGAGCAGCTCCGCGGCGTCGATTCGAGCGCCGTGATGACCAAACTCATCGAGCGCCGCCTGATTCAGCCCGCCGGCCGCAAGGAAGTGCCCGGCTGGCCGATGATGTACGCCACCACGCCCTCCTTCCTGGAGTTCTTCGGCCTCAAGACCCTCAAGGACCTGCCCACCCTTCGCGAGATCAAGGAGATCACCGACCTCGAAGACGAGGTGGAAGTCCCCGAAGAGCTGCGCGCCTTCGAGGAAGAGCGCCGCAAGCAGCTCGAAGCCGAGCAGGACGGCCTGCTCGAAGACGACGACGAATACGAGCGCATGGCCGCCGAGCGTGGCGAAGGCGAAGAAGCCCCCGAAGACGGCGAAGCCTCCGAGGACGAGGAAGAGAGCAAGGGCGTCTCTTTTGACGACCTCTCCGGGGACGAAGATGCCGAACGCGCCGATGCTTCCGACGATGAAGACGCAGCCGACGACGAGGACTTCGAGGAAGACGATTCAGAAGAAGATGAAGACTTCGAGGACGAGGAAGACCCGCGCGAGGAGGAGTAGCGCGCGAGCTTATTGCAAGGGTTCCTGAAGGCCCGGCTCAATGCGAGTCGGGCTTTTGTTTGTCAGGGTCCTCGCTGCAAATCTCAACTACTGGGTCCGATGCAGGGGCCAGCCGCCGCGACCGGAGAATCCTGATCCACATTCCGAATCCCATCGCAATCCAGAACAGGGGGGCTACAAGCAAGGCGATTACGAATCCCGAGAGATTCGCGGCGTCGTACAATGACCAATCACTGTGCACAGTCATCATCCAGATGACTGACAAGTGGTTTGCCAACGCCGCAATAAGACCAGCGACGATCAACTCTTTTCTGTTCCGAAGGAATGCACCCGCGGCAATCGCAACTACAGCTTCAGGAAGAATGATGCAGATCCGGACCGCTTCGTCCCATGTAATCAGGTCACTTGACGCAAGGTACGTCGCCAGATGGTCACCGAGGATGCCAACAATGAAGATACCTACCGGTGAGACAAGGCCCACCGCATAACCATCTTCCCGTGTCGCCATCCCCCCCCTCAATCCCCACTACAGTTCTCAATCAGATACCCACACTTGACGCAGAAAACCTTGCAGTGTTGCGAGCGGGTTTCCGTGCTGCCGCAGACGTGGCAGATGAGCGTGCGCCGAATCGTTTCGGCGCTCAGCGGACAGGACTCGGGCTGCTCTTCGGGCAGGTCACTTCGAATGTAGCTGGAATCGGACACGGCTTCCCCCGGCCGGCGGGTGCCGGCACTGCTTAAATGCTTGGGAGCCCTCGCCTTCGACCTTAGTACCGGTTGCTCCAAAAGGCAGGCGGATTGCGGGGAATTTTCTGGACTGGTCGGTCCATTTTCTTGACCTAGACAGGCCTCGAGCCCCCGTTCTCAAACCCCTTTTGTTTCAGCTAGTTACCGAAATACAGCCAGCGATTCCGGGCAGTTAGGGTGCCTCCCCCACTCACTTTTGCCTTGAGCAGGGCCCCACATTGCGGTAGCCTGAACAAGCTAGACACTGGTGTCTAGCTCCGGTCTCCCCTCTCCCTTTCAGGGAGAGGGTGCCCGCCAGGGCGGGTGAGGGTGAATGTGCCGAGGCGCAACAAGCTCTCCACCCTCACCCTCGCTTCGCTCTCCCTCTCCCTGAGAGGGAGAGGGGAATAAGGAAAGGATCTCCATGGCCGCGCGCAAGCAGTTTCTCTCTGAGTCCGAGCGCCGCAT
>JAGRBM010000286.1 GCA_020434085.1 Chrysiogenia bacterium
ATGGGCGGCGACATGGGCGCGCTCATTCGAAGCATCAAGGGCCGGCTGCTCACGTTGGACGACGACACCCGCGTGTGCCCCGGACACGGACCCGAGACGAAGATCGGCCTGGAAAAACGGGTCAATCCGTTTCTCACCTGAGTGGCGAAGGGGAACACTCATGGAAGCCACCCAGACCTATCGCACCAGTGCCTCGCCAGTGGCACTGCTTCGCGCGGCCATCGGCGGCCCGGCCGAGATTCGCGGAAAGATCTCGCGCGCCGAGCAGACGTTCCGCACCTGGCGCGACCGGGGAGAGTTGCGCCGCCGGCTCACGCGCCTCAAAGAACTCGGCTACATCGATACACTCCCCACCCTGCCCCAGCTCGCCGTGGGGGCGCTCGATACGTTCCGATATTTCCTGATTCCCGGCAGCGACGACTTCTACCAGCAGAACGACATCAACTTCACGTTTCACCAGATCCTGCGCTGGCTCGACGATCCGGTCTCCATGCTCGATCCAATCGGCATCGTTTCCGAACGCGACGTGATCATCGGCCACATGCTGCAGGTCATCCACCACGACCCGATCTATGACTTGCAGCTCCTGCAGATGTTCCCCGACGGGCTCGAAGAGATGGAACGCCAGACCGAGCAGATCATCGCCGGCACGCACCCGCGCTCGCGCACGCTGCGGGCGACCATTGAAGACGTGCGCTACTACCCGGTGCTGCTCGAAAAGATCCAAACCTTCCGCGCAGATCCGCACGTGAAGCGCCTTGCCCAGGAAGACTTCTTTCGTTTCAAGGGAGAGAACTTCAAGCGCGCCGAGCTGACTTTTTCTACGCTTTCGGGTTTGCTGGCCTACTGCGCGCGGCTGCCAAAAAGCCCCGCGGCGCTGGCGCGCCATGTGCTCTTCAGCCGGGTCATTCCGCCAGAGCTGGCCGATCCGGGAGTCTAGTTACTGGGATTCGCGCTCGCGCTGGCAGTTCAGACACATTGGCGTCTCGGGCCGGGCCTTGAGGCGGCGGTAGCCGATGTCGTCCTCGCAGGACCGGCACAGGCCGTATTCGCCCGATTCCACCCACCGCAGCGCGGCCTGCACTTGCTGCAGGCGGGTTTCCTGGGCCTGCTGGTTGGCCTTGGCCATGGCCTGCTGCTGCATGGCATCCATGCGCGAGAGGCGCCCCACCGACTGCTGGTCGAGTTCCACGGTCCGCGCGCTCTCGCGGGTGCCGCGCAGCGTCCCCTCGAGCTGCTCCTTGAGGGCGAGCAGGTCGGCGCGCAGCTCCTCAATCTGTGCTTGCGTCAGCTCTTCTTCCATGCGAGATATGTGCCCCTTGCCGCGAAGTTTTCGCGCGGCGGCCCGGCATTTTCACTCTACCTGCCGGGAAGGGTGAGTCAACGTGAATGAAGCACGCAAACGGATTGCCGTTGTCGGCGGAGGCGCCGCCGGATACTTCGGCGCCATCGCCTGTGCCAACGCCCTTCGCGAGGCGGGCGTGAAGTCGCAGGTCATTGTCTTTGAGGGTTCCGACAAGGTCCTCGACAAGGTCCGCATCTCCGGTGGCGGGCGCTGCAACGTGACCAACGCGCAGCAGGACCCGCGCGAGCTGGTGAAGTTCTACCCGCGCGGTGCTCGTGAGCTGCGCGGCCCGCTCACCCGGTTCGGTCCGCGTGAAACGGCAGAATGGTTCACCGCGCGCGGCGTGGAGCTCAAGACCGAAGCCGACGGGCGCCTCTTTCCGGTCACCGATGATTCACGCACCATCGTTCACTGCTTAAAAGACGCGGCCCGCGCCGCCGGCGTTCGCGTGCGCATCGGCATTCGGATCAAGGCCCTCACCCGGGCCGAAGACGGACGGATCGGGCTGAGCCTCTCCGACGATACGACCGAGCATTTTGCGGCAGTGCTGCTCGCCACGGGCGGATCGCGCCCGGCCCTCAAGCTGGCGCTCGACGCCGGTCACGAAATCGAGCCGCCGGTCCCCTCGCTTTTTACCTTCAAGATCTCCGACGATCGGCTACGCGGAATGCAGGGCGTTTCCTTCGACAAGGCGCGGCTGCGCCTTCGCGCCGGCGCCGGCAAGCCGCTCGAGGAGACCGGCGCGGTGCTGATTACCCACTGGGGTCTGAGCGGCCCGGCCGTGCTGCGCCTCTCGGCATGGGGCGCCCGCGCGCTCTTCGAGAGCAAATACCGCGCGCGTCTGTTGGTCTCTTTCATTCCCGGCGAGAACGAGGAGTCGCTGCTCGCGTTTTTGCACCGGGAAAAGGACGCCCACCCCAAGCGCACCGTGCGCAAGTATCCCCACCCCGACGCGCCCCGGCGCTATTGGGAGAACCTGTGCGAGCTGGCCGGCATTGAGCCGACGCAGACCTGGGCCGAGGCAACAAAGAAGCAGATGCAGTATCTCGCACGCGAGCTCGGCGCAGCCGAGTTCGAGATCACCGGCAAGGGCGAATTCAAGGAAGAGTTCGTCACCTGCGGCGGCGTGCGGCTCAAGGAAGTGGACTTCCGTACCATGCAGAGCAAGCTGCTGCCCGGGCTCTACTTCGCCGGCGAGGTGCTCGACGTCGATGCGCTCACCGGCGGGTTCAACTTTCAGGCGGCCTGGACGACAAGCTGGATCGCAGGCCATGCCATCGCCGGGTCATTCGCCCAGGAATAGAAAGACATTCCCGGCCGCCTGCTTGAGGCGCCACCCCTGCCAACGGGCGACCCATTCCATCGTAGCAATGCTGTAGAAGCTCACGTGGGTGGGGTCGCCGTGATACCACCAGCTCCCGAAGTCTTCGGGCGGGACCTCCGTCCGGATTCCCAGCACCCCGCCCGGTGCCAGTGCCGCGCCGAGGCGCCCAAACTCCTTGCGGGGATTCGAAAAGTGTTCGGCCGCCTCGCAGCAGGTGATGAAGTAGTAGTGTTTCTCCAGCGGCGCTGCGTCGAGAAAGTAGAGCGGGTCGTAGTTCGTCACCGCGTAGCCCTCCCCCATCGCGCTTCCCATTCCCGGGCCCGGGCCGCAGCCGTAGTCGAGCCCCTGCGCCGGGACCGGCACATGCGCGCGCACCGGATCGGCGAGTGAGCGCAGGTAGTCGAGGTAGCGCGGATCATCCGGGTCGTTCTCGTGTTCGGCATAGACCGCGCGCTCGCCGCGCGCGTCCAGATGCTGCGCGGCCGGCACAAAGACCAGCCTGCACGTTGCACACTCAAAGTAGTCGCGCTCTCCAAGATGCGGGTCCGTTTTCCGGAAAAAGAGAGCGGCCCCTGCCGCCTCGCAGAGCGAGCACTTCACGCGGCGGCCTGACCTGCCGGAGGCACAGCCGGGCGCGCCCTTCGCTGCTGCCACCATTCCTCTGCCGTGGCGGGGAAGGCGATCGTCGTGATGACTGCCGCCATCAGGAGGAGCCGCCGGGGCTCACTCAGAGCGTCGATCCAGCCCTCCACCGACTGCAGCAGCATCACGATCACCAGGTGGAAGGCAAAGCAGATCAGTGGATGCTTTCCCACAAAGCGCAGCGGCCGCCAGGAAAATGCATTGGGGAAACGCCCGGCAATCACGGCCAGAACGAAACAGAACGCGGCAAAATTGATGACAAAGACAGGCGGGAAGATCGTCTTCCAGCGCAGTTCCGTGGCCAGCCACTGGGGGATCGGCCCGAACCACTCCCAGCGCGTCGCCAGTCCTGCCAGCACCACGACGATCGCGAGCCCGAGGGCGGGCGCGAAGACTTTCGGCGGGATGGCCTTGAGGAATCCCTTCGGATCCAGGCGCTTGTATCCCAGGTAGAGCCCCACCACGAAAATTGCCTGCCAGGCCAGCGGGTTGAACAGCCCGAGGTTCGAGCCTTCCACGTTCTCAAGAATCACACCGAACAGATAGAACCCACCCACCTGCATCGAAAACCAGAGGGCCGCCGAGATGCCGAGCGCCAGCGCCGGACCGCGTTCATGGAAAGAGCGCAGCACCCACGGTGTCATCAGCAGGTAGAGGCAGTACATCGGCAGGATGTCGTAGAAGGTCGGCTGGTAGAGCAGCATGCCCGCGAGGATGCCCTGGCGGACCGGGTGTTCCCCCATGACGGTGAAACCCCCGTCGCCCGCGATCATGGCGGGAAGGAACTGCGCGGTCACCAGCACAATCAGGAAGGTGCTCATGTGGGTGAGATAGATCTTCCACGCCTGCACGCGCGCCGCTCGCGAGAGGGCCTCGTAGCCCTTCTTTTGATAGAGCCGGCTGTATCCCCAGCCGATCACGATTCCCGAGATCATGATGAAGCCCGCCGCCGTGGGGGCCCAGCCGTGGGGATAGAAGGAGTAGTTCGAGATCCAGCCCGACGCGGCAAAGGGCCCCATCAGCAGGTGCTGGGAGAACATGTAGAGAACGAAGAACCCGCGCAGGGTATCGAGTGTGTGATCGCGATTCATCGCGGCGCCTCTTCCACCGGGCAGAGCCTAGCAGAGCTGCCCGGTCGCTACCACAGGGGCGTCTCGTCACAGAAGCTTTACAATTGCGGGCTACCCTGCGCTCCGCCAGGGGAGGCACCATGACCGGTCCAATCACGGAGTGTTTCAGCGAGAACTACGCGGAGGCCCGCGCCCGCTTTATTGGCGCCGCTCTCAAGGCAGGCGCCGAAATCCGGAGCTTTCCCATCAGCGAAACCGGTCCCGCCGGGGAAGAACTGAGTATCGACATCGCCTATCTGGGGGCCGAGCGCCCTGCCCGCCTGCTCGTCATCGATTCGGGGATCCACGGCGTCGAGGGCTTTGCCGGCAGCGCCATTCAGATCCAGTTTCTGAAAGAGCGCATCGGCGGTCCCGAACTGCCCCGCTCCTTCGGCGTGCTGCTCATCCATGCGCTCAACCCCTACGGCTTCGCTCACCTGCGACGCGCCAATGAGTGCAACGTCGATCTCAACCGCAACTTCGTGGCACACCCTGGCGGCCACGTCGCCAACTCCGGATACGAAGCACTCGATTCAGCCATCAACCCCAAGGCCCTCTCCCCGCAGGCCGACGCGCAGGCGCGTGCCTGCTTTGCCATGTACCTGAAGGAATACGGCGAACGCGCCCTGCAGGAAGCCATTTCCTGCGGGCAGTATTTCAATTCAGGGGGAATCTATTTTGGCGGCCGCGAAGAGCAGACCTCCGTGCGGATTATCCGCCAGATCGCGCGCGAGGAATTGCGCGGCGCAACGCAGGTCGCCTGGATCGACATTCACACGGGCCTCGGCCAATTCGGCGACTACGTGATGCTCTACGAAGCGGACGCCGCGGACGAAGCCTTCGCACGCGGGCAGCGCTGGTATGGGGAGAAGGCCCAGGCCGAGGCCGGCGGGCAGGCGCTCTCCCCACCGCTTCCCGGCACCATCGATGAAGGGATCCGGCGGGAACTGGCCGGGCGCTGCGAGCTCACCTTCTTCGCGCAGGAATTCGGCACCTACGACACGACGCGCGTCTTCTGGGCGACGCGGGCCGAGAACTGGCTGCATCACCACGGCGGAGCGGATTGCCCGCGCGCCAAGGAGATCAAGCAGGAACTGCGTGAGGTCTTCGCGCCGGCGAGCGCGATCTGGCAGCGCCGCGTTCTAGAGGGAGGGGCCCGCGTGATCGAGCAGGCGATTCGCGGCCTGCTCTCCGAAGAGGCCTAGGCCGCCTGCGTTCCCTTGTGCGGGCGGGCGCTCACCCGGACCTTTGCGCCGCGCGAGCGCAGACTCGATAGCAGGCGACTGCCAAAGTAGCGCGCGCCCGTCAGCAAGCTGAACGATCCCACCTGGAGCACCACGTCCCCGTCGCTCCAGCCCATCAGGCCGCTGTAATAGTCATTGAGATCGGCGCGGCGATGGTGAAAGCGCGTGTCCTCTGCCTTTTTCTGAAAGCAGTTGCCCGCGTTGGCGCGGCGAAACACAAATGCGTCTTCATCGAAACGGGCGTCGGCGTGAACGAACATTTTTTCCCGATGGTCTTCGCTGATCGCGCGGGCGATGCGCAGGTGCGTCTCACCGGGTCGCTCCGCGAACTCCGGTCCCGGGTAGACCTCGTCGAAATGAAGGGCCACGTTGCCGAGGCTGCTGAGCACGCAGGCAGCATTGGTGAGCCATACCTTCGAGAGCGGCCGTCGGCGCAGCAGATACTCCACCGCAACCTTCGAAGTGAGAATGTGCGTCAGGCCGGCGCTGCGGTCCTCGGGGCGCACACAGGTCAGTCCCAGGTGAAAGACCTCTCCCACCCCTTCTACTGGCAGAAGCACAGCAGAACAGAATCCGCCGATGTGACCGTCGCGACGCCAGGCCACGGCCAACACCTTGTCGGAGAGCGCCTCCCGCGTTTCCACCAGGCACTGGTAGGCGGGAACTTCCTCGAAACAGGTCGCCGCACACTCACGCAGCTCTCCGGCGAGGGTCTCAAACTGACCGAGCGAGAGGTGCTTTCCCGGCCGATAGAGAAACTGGATCTGGTAATCGCTGATGGCACGACCTGCACTGGCGTTCATGGTTGCCGGTTCCTTCTGCGGGGCGGCGCTGCCGCACCTCGCTGCCATGACCGGCATCCATTGTCGCGAACTTTCGTGGCGCTCCTGTGGCAGAGGCGCGAAAATCCGCATGCATTTACCCGGGCTCGCCCCTCCAGAGGCTGAGCGCGTCGCCGAGCTTGCGCTTGAATTCTTCCTTCGCAGGTTCGCTGCGCTCGTAGATCTCGCTTGCCCGGTAGAGGTCCATCACCTGCACGTTGACCAGGTCGGGTTCGATGAAGATGTCGGGCCGTCCGCGCTCGAGTTTTTCGCGTAGCAGTGCGTTCATCAGGATCTGGTAGCCATTGGCGACGGATTCGGAGAGGCCCGGCAGCTCGGCATCTTCGCCGTCCGGCTTGCGCCTTCCCATCACATTCACTCCGATGGTGAGATCGCAGTCATCATCGAGCAGATCAAAGGGAACAGGATTGACCATGCCGCCGTCGACCAAGACGCGCCCTTCGTGCTGGACAGCCGGCAGCAGTCCGGGCATGGCCACAGTGGCACGCATGGCCGGGCCGATGAGACCCTTTTCAAAGATCACAGGCTCCCGGGCCCAGAAATCGGCGGTGACAACGCGAAGCGGGATGTCCAGCTCGTGAAAATGCCGCGCGTGCATGTGGTCGTAGTAGCCGTAAAAAAAACGATCACCCTTGATCAGCCCGCCGCTGCCCAGATCGAGGTCGAGCTTTCCCGCCAGCCCCAGCAGGTCACCGGTGAGCTGCGCCGCGAAGGATTCCTCCTTCCGCAGGCGAACCCCGGAGAGATCTCCCATGACCTCCCGCAGATTCTTCGCAGGAATGCCCGAGCAGTAGAGCCCGCCGATGAGCGCGCCGGCGCTGGCGCCTGTTACGCAGGAAGCGCGCACCCCGGCCTCTTCGAGGGCTTCGAGAATGAGGATGTGCGCCAGGCCCTTGGCCCCGCCGCTTCCCAGTGCGATGCCGATTTTGGGATCCGCCATGAAGGCTACTCTAGCCTGCTTGCTGGACCATGCCAGAGCCCGACGGTTCAAAGGGCAGATACGCCGTCTGGTTGCGCCCGTTGGTTTTCGCACGGTAGAGCGCCTGATCGGCCGCGGAGATCAGTTCAGTGGCATCGAGGGGTTCCGGGCCCGGTGTCATGATTGTGTAGCCAATGCTCACCGTAATGCTGACGGACTTGCCCTTGGCCAGCGCGCACGGGTTCTGCTCGACCTGGAGACGCAGTCGTTCCAGCACCGCCCTCACATCACCCTCTTCAATATCGGAGAGTACCAGGACGAATTCCTCTCCACCCCAGCGCCCTACGTGGTCGTGGGCGCGCAGGCTCTTCTGCATGATTTCCGCCACGCAGGCGAGCACTTCGTCGCCGGCATCATGCCCGTGTTCGTCGTTCACATATTTGAAGTGGTCCAGGTCCAGCATCGCCATGGCAATGGGATGCTGATGTCGCTGCGCGCGGGAGAGTTCCGCATGGGCGGCGCGCAGGAACGCGCGCCTGTTGCGCAGCCCGGTGAGAAAATCGGTCTCCGACAGGTAGAGGAGCGCCGCTTCGCTGCGCCGCTCCCGCGAAATCATGACGGCTGTCAGTCCCAGCGTGATGATCGAAATCAGAATCAATAGAGATCCGATCATTCCGACCCACCAGCCATCGGCGACTCCATCGTTGAGCGGGATGCTTTTCAGCAATGGAGAGCTGGGTATGATCTGAAAAACCTCCCCCAGCCAGAGCGCGATCAGCAATGCAAGACTGAATCCCACTGCGATGTAAGCCGGGCGGGGCTCAAACAGAATCAGAACAATCACAGTCGCTGCGATGTAACCGCCAATGAACGGGCCCACGAAAAGCCCGGCGAAGTAGCAAAAGAGGGTAGCCCCCACGGCAAAGGTCAACGCGACGAACAGGATGTAACCCGGATGCGTGCCCCTGCGTTTTCTCGCCCAGAGTCCCCAGGCAATCTCAGCGATCCAAACGCAAGCCAGCAGTTGATGCCAGGGTATGTAGAATTCTCGAACAAAGGGCACGTTGTAGTGCTGGGAGATATGGGGAGAGAGCAGTGCGACCGCGGTAATCGCCCAGCTCGCTCCTGTGATCACAAGCATGATCAACGCCGGCGCCATGGCGCGATCGATCTCGCTCCAGTGTTTGATCAATCCCTGCCGCTGTCGGTGCAATGACGGCACGCGCGTGAACTCCCCTGAACGTCCCCGGTCCGGTGCACCGCCGCATTTCCCTTGCGACGGATATCCCCAATATCGAGTTGTATGATATTACCAGAAAGGGCCTTGGAAGTCCCGTGAGAAAGAAACAATAAACTAATTTCCTGACAATGCAGCCTGCTCACGCCGTTCCACGCGCCCACCCCTCCAGAACGCAATTGCCGCCAGCGCGAAGGTCGGCATCGCCACCATCGCGAGGGCATCCCGCATGGCCGATGCGGAGCTCAGGCCCGCAGCCACACCCAGATCAGAGAGCCAGCCGGTGACCGGCTGGCTCCAGACATCGCCGATGGCGTGGGCCAGAAAGACATTAAATGCGAAACCCCAGGCCCGCAGATGAGACGGAGATTGTTCAATAATCGCGCGCTGGACCGGCCCGACATGCACAAAGATAAAGACAATGGATAGTGCCAGAAAGCCCAGCGCGACGATCAGATCGGAACTGAAGAAATAACCCGCCCCGAGCGCCGTGCCGATCGCCAGGCTGATTGCCGTCACATCGTAGCGAAGCCAGGGGCGCGTCTTCTCCCGCTTCTCCACGAAAAAGCCGCCGCCCATGGTACCCACGATCGCGGTGAGCCCGAGCAGCGCGCCGCTCACGATTCCGGCCTGTCCCTCGCTGAGCAGAAAGCGCCGTTGCAGGTCGGTTGGCAGGAACATCCCCAGCGCTCCCAGCGCGGCGGTTGTCCCGGCGCTGCCGAGCAGGATCCAGCGATAACGTTCGTCCTTGAGCAGTTCCTTGATCGCCTGGGCAAAGCGCATCATGTGCCCCGCCGGCCGCGCACCCTCGGGGTGTTCGCCCTCGCGCATGAACGGGGCCAGAACGCCGCGCGGGGCTGAGCCAAACCCCGTAATCATCAGCCCGACGCGCCAGCCGTAGCCATCTGCCAGCACGCCGCCGAGCCCGAAACCCAGCGCCGATCCCAGCGGTACCGCCAGTGCGTAGGCGGCCATCATCCGCGTGCGCACCCGCGAGGGGAACAGGTCGGCCACCAGGATCGGTGCGATTGCAGAATAGATTGCTTCGGCTGCGCCGAGCATCAGGCGCGTGCTGCCAAGGAACGCGAAGTTCGGGGAGAACGCCCCCATTCCCGCGACGCAGGACCAGAGGATGCAGGTCACGCCGAGCGTCTTCCAGCGCGGAAGCGGATCGAGCCGGTGGCCGAGCAGGAAGTTCGCCATCATCAGACTGACCAGAAAGAGGCTGCCCAGACTTCCGGCCTGCGCGTCGGTGAGGGCCAGTTCCCTGGAAATCAGCGGAAGAAATGAAGAGAGTGACCAGCGGTCGATGAAGTTCGCCAGGTTCAGGCAGAACAGCAGCGCAAAGGCCGCTTTTGCGCGGCCCGAGATCGGCTCGTATTCCTCTGTCAGCGGCTGGGTCGGCATGGGCTCTCGCTCGGGTGCGCCGCAACGCTACACGAGAACGCCGAAAAAAAGCAGCCCACCCGGGCCGCTCCGACGCGGGCGAAGACTTTCCCGAAATGATCGTGTAAGCCTTGGGGCGCATCTTCAACTGAGCGCGGGAGACGCTACATGGTTTGGCACATCGATCCGATCCTCTTTGACCTTGGCCCCATCCAGATTCGCTACTACGGCATCTGCTTCGCCACGGGCCTGCTGCTGGGCCTTCAAACCGCCAAGCAGGCATGGAGCTGGCGCGACGGAGATCCCGAGGAAATCGACTCGATGTTTCTATGGTTGGTTCTCGGCGTCGTGGTGGGCTCGCACTGGGTCCACATGATCTTCTACGAGACCCGCCACCTGCTGGACAATCCATTCCAACTGCTCAATCCCCTTACCTACGGGCAGGGGCTGGCCAGCCACGGCGGGGCCGCCGGCGTCATCACGGCGGTGTACCTGGTCGCCCGCAAACGCGGCCGGAGTTTCTTCGCCTACGCCGACGTTCTGTCCATCGGCGGCATGTGGATGGTGGTAATGGTGCGGCTCGGCAACTTCTTCAATTCCGAGATCGTGGGCCGGCCGACCGACATGCCCTGGGGGGTCATCTTCGCAAACCACCAGGAGAACTTCGCGCGCCACCCCTCCCAGCTCTACGAGAGCTTTCACGGCGTGCTCTGCCTGGTCTTCACCTACTGGTTCTACAAGCGCTACCACAAGAAGCTGCCCGAGGGCTCCCAGCTGCTGATTACGCTGGTTCTCTACTTCGGCGGGCGCTTCCTGCTCGAATACTTCAAGGCCTACCAGGCCCTCTCGGAGAGCTTCCCCTTCACCATGGGCCAGCTTCTGTCGGCACCCATCGTGATCGTCGGCGCCTGGGCACTCTTTGGAACAAAGCGCTTCGGCATCCGCCCGGCGCTTTCGGCCACTGCAGAATAATTGCCACAGAGGGTGCGCAGACCAGCACCGGAACTGCTGTCATCCTGAAAGAAGGCGCAACGCGCCGCAGTGAAGGATCTCAACCAGCCCCATGACGTTGAGATCCTTCGCTTCGCTCAGGATGACAACCAGGAGGTGTCGCATTTTCTCTCTGTGAGCTCTGTGTCCTCTGTGGCGAAAATTCTTACTTGGCGTCGCGGGTGCGCTTGTCTACTTCGATCATGGCGTAGGCCGAGTGGTTGTGGATGGACTCGAAGTTCTCCACTTCCACGGTGTAGGCCTGGATGCGCTCGTCTTTTTCGAGCTGCGCTGCCACATCGCGCACGAAGTCCTCGCAGAACTTGGGATTGTCGTAGGCGCGCTCGGTGACGTATTTCTCGTCGGGGCGCTTCAAAACGCCATAGAGTTCGCACGAGGCCTGCTTTTCAACAAGCTCGATGATCTCCTCGATCCACACGAAGTCGCTGGTTTCGACGGTAACCGTGACGTGGGCCCGCTGGTTGTGGGCGCCGTAGTCGGAGATGTTCTTGGAGCACGGGCACAGGCTCGTCGCCGGAACGAGCACACGCAGCTTGTCGCAGGCCTTGCCGTCCCTCACCTCACCGATGAGCGAGACGTGGTAGTCCATCAGGCTTCTCATGCCCGAGACCGGGGCGGCCTTGTCGACGAAGTAGGGGAAGCTCATTTCGATGTGCGAGTCCTTGGACTCCAGGCGCTCGCACACTTCGGTCATCATCTCGCGAAAACTCTCGACCGAGATTGCCCGCTCGTGACCGTTGAGGATCTCCACGAAGCGCGACATGTGCGTGCCCTTGAAGTGCTCGGGCAGGCTCACATACATGTTGAAGTCGGCAACCGTGTGCTGGACGCCCTCGCTGCGGTCCTGGACCTGCACGGGGTGCTTGATGTCCTTGATGCCCACCCGGTTGATGGGAATGCGCCTTGCATCGGCCGCGCCCTGCACATCGGGCATCATGCTGGCCGTGTCTGGAATCTTGTCTGGTGCTGCCATGTTCTGTCGTTCCTTCGCCTCAGCCCTTGGGATGCGCCTTGGAGTCCAAAGGGATCTCCAGGTGCCGTTGCAGGGCCTCGTTCTCAGTAAGTAGCGCGAGCGCGGCGCGAAGTCCCTCGCGCTGCCCCGGCCATGCAAGGCGCGCGCAGGCGGCCTCGATGTCGAGCCATTCATGCCCGTCGTGTTCGTCGTCGAGCTGCGGCGTGTTCTCCTCCACCACCGCGACGAAGACGGGGATCTCGTTCACCCGGTCGGCCTCCCACTCATAGAAGCGGTTGAGGTAGGGCACGGTCAGCAGCCGCTTCGGCGAGAAGCCGGTTTCCTCAGCCAGCTCGCGAAGGCAGGCCTGCCAGGCGCTCTCGCCTGCCTCGATCTTGCCGCCCACCATCCGCCAGTCGCCGCCGTAGATCTTGCTTGCCGAACGCCGCAGGAGCAGGAACTCGTAACAGCCATCCACCGCGCGGGACTCGCTTGAAACGCCCGCAATGCGGGCGATGTGGCAATCGAACACCCGGATCACCGGGCTTCTGGGTGTGGGACTGGTCACTTGGTCTCCGCTCCGACACAGGAGAGCCTGGAGGGCGCCTCGCGCGGGTCCCGAACCACCAATGCCGGGCCGCGTCATTCCGGGGAGTTTCATAGCAAGATTTCGCCGAAAAGGCGAAGGGGGAGCTGAATGGGGCTCAGGGGTCTGCTGGAACGGGGCTTTATACCTGGCCTGTCGGGCTATTTGACTCGAGCCACCCCTGAATGGCCGGCCACGTTTCCCTCTCCGCATGGATACCCATGATCAGGTCCTCGTGCCCGTAGTCGTGCGTGTGCCCATAGGTGCGCCCGAAACGCTGCTCGTGCGTTCCGAATCGGCCCGACGCCTCGTGAGGGCACTGGAGGTCCGCGCACCCGGACATGGAGAGTACCGGGTAATCATAGCCGCGCTCTTCGAGCAGCTCGGTATACGGGCGGCCCTGGCTACTGAGCATCCCCCGACCGTTGATTGCGCCTGCCAGGTCGCGCAGCACCTTCGAGCTGATCGGGTGTATCCCCAGGGTCAGCAAGCGCCGGTAGACATTCATTTCAACATTCCGGTGGTTCACCAGTGAACCCAGACGCGCCCACGAGAAAAAGCGGCTGAGCTCGGCAAGCGGGATCAGGAGGAATTTGGCGGGCACGGCGGGAATTGCGTGACTGAGCGGGGCGAGCCCCACGATCTTGTGGAATGCGCTGGGAGTGCCGCTGTAGTCGAGCGAGGCGGCAATGGCGATCGCGCTCTTGATCTTGCCCGGGTCAACGGCACCGACCGCATGCGCGCCGTAGAGCACGATTCCGCCCATGGAGTGGCCGATGTAGTGAAGCGCGCGCTGGCCCGAGCGCTCAAGGACCGCGTCGATGACTGCCGGAAGGTCGAGCTCGCAGTGCTCGGCAATGCCGTGTCCCCAGACCGGTCCCTGGCTGGATGCCGGCGGCCGGCTCAGCCCGTGCCCGCGCAGCTCAAGTGAGTAGACCTCGTACCCCTCGCGTGCCAGATGCGCCGCAAGCGAATACCGGGGGTCGATGTCGAAAGTCAGCCGGTTGCTGGCCAGCCCGTGGCAGAGGAGGACGACCTCACCGCCCGAACGCGGTTGCGAGTAGCTCGACACTGCGAGGCGCCAGCCATCGGGAGTCTCAATGGTGAGAACTTCCCGCGCCGATTCGCGCACTTCCCAAAATTGCAGTTGCCGGGTCGGTACCGGCAAGTGTGAACTGAGCTCTTCCATCTTCTGTCCCCTCCCGTGGCGGGATCTCCACGGAGGAGTCCACAGGCAACACGTATTACATTGTAGTTCAATGCGCTACGATAGAAAGGGGAAAAAATTGCTGGAATATTAATGGCTTAGGGACGTGCGATGTGTAGGGGCGATAGCCAAACCATCTTTCACTTCGCTTTTGGCCCCACCAGCAGCTTCACGTCGGCGCGAGCTACCTCGGTGCCGGCCTCGTCGTGCAGGTGGACCTGGGTCTTGTGCTCGATGCGCTCGCTGGTCTCGGGAATGCCTGCCTCGCAGGTGGCGGTGATGGTGCCGCGGGCCTTCTTGTAATACTGGATGGTCAGCTCCACCGGAATGAACTGGAGCTTTGGCGAGAGCCCCGCCATCGGCGCCAGGTTTCCGGTAAACTCTGCCAGATTGAACAGGGCCGCGGCGTGCAGGCAGCTCAAATGATTGCGCAGCGCCTTGCGGTCGCGCATCTCCACTTTGGCAAAGCCCGGCCGCAGCTCGACGATGCGCGGGTGGATGCTGGCGGTGTAGGGCACGACAAAGCGCAACACCTGCGGGAACAGGGCCTTGCCGCCGGGGATTTTCTCCGCGGCGCTCCAGGCGCGCATCAGGGTGTTCTCACTCATTTGTCGACCTCCGCGCAGCATCCCGAATGCCCGCGCCCTCTCCCATAGCGCGCTCACGAGCGGCGGTCACTTTTTCCGTGAATTGGTTTCAGTTCCACGCTACCCTTTTAAGCATCCGACGCGACCCAGGGCTACGGGCGCGAAGCGGAGGCGCCATGAAAGAGATCCACACCGAACACGTCTTTCCCATTTCGCCCGAACGATTGATGGAACTGATGGACGAGGATGCCTACCGCGACTTTGTCGCGGAGCGCATGCCGGGTCTGGTCGATTTCGAGCGGCTTGAGTTTCGCTGGGACGGTGATACCCGCATCCGGCGGGTTCGCATGAAGTTCGACACGCCGCTTCCGGCGCTCATCAAGCGGGCGCTTCCCAGCAAGGGCGAAGGATGGCTCGAGGAGACGAACCTGCTCTATCCCAAAGAGCGGCGCATGGAGAGCACCATGGTTTCGACGGTGACCAAGACCGTGCGGCTCGTCCATTTCCACGAAGGTTCCCACCCCGGCGAGACCCGCCGGGTATCGCATTCACGGCTGGAGGCGAAAGTCCCGCTGGTTGCCGGCGCGCTCGAAAAGCTGATGGAGCGCGAAGCTCACAAACACAAGGACAGCGAATTCGACATCACGATGGCATTTCTCCAAGAGATGGCCTGAGGGGATTGTCACGGCGCCGGGTTCGGCGATTCCAGATGAATCCGATCGATTTCCTTGAGGACTTCCTCGCTCAGCTCCAGGTCGATGCTGGCGATGTTGTTCCTAAGCTGCGCCATGGTGGTGGCGCCGATGATGGTCGCGGTCGTGTAGGGACGTGAGTTCACGAAGGCCAGCGCCATCTGCGCCGGGTCGAGGCCGTGTTTCTTTGCCAGCGCCACGTACTTCTCAATCGCCGCGTCGGTCTGGGGGCTTTCGTAGCGCTGCTGCCTTTGAAAGAGCGCCTTGCGCGAGCCCTCCGGCAGCGCGCCGTTCAAGTATTTGCCGGTCAGGAAACCCTGCCCCAATGGGGAGTAAGCGAGCAGTCCCACCTTGTCACGGTGATAAAACTCCGAGAGCCCTTCCTCGAAGGTGCGGTTGATCAGGTTGAACGCGTTCTGCACGCTCTGCACCCGCGGCAGGTTCTTTGTCTCGCTCGCCTGCAGGAATTTGGAAACGCCCCACGGCGTTTCGTTGGAGAGCCCCACGTGACGGATCTTGCCGGCCTTCACCAGATCGGCGAGCACTTCGAGCGTTTCCTCGGGCGCTACCTCGTCGCGGCTTTCCTTGTGCGTGTAGGCGAGCCCACCAAACAAGGGGATCGGACGGTCGGGCCAGTGAAGCTGGTAGAGATCGATGTAATCGGTTTGGAGGCGCTTTAGACTCTGGTCCACCGCATACTCGATGTTCTTGCGATCGAGCCGGGTGCGCCCTTCCCACGGGCGGAACCAACCCATCTGCGAGCGACCGACTACCTTCGTTGCAATGACGACCTTGTCGCGGTTCTTGCGCGCCGCAAGCCAGGTGCCGACGATCTCCTCGGTGCGCCCCTGCGTATCGGCCTTGGGCGGAATGGCGTAGAGCTCCGCCATGTCGAAGAAGTTAATCCCCTGATCCAGCGCGTAGTCGAGCTGCTCGTGGCCCTCGGCCTCCGTGTTCTGCTCGCCGTAGGTCATGGTCCCCAGGCAGATCAGGCTGACATCGAGATCGGTGCTTCCAAGCTTGCGGTATTTCATGGGAGCGAGGATATCACGCCCCGCCCGGGACTGGGAATGCGCACAGAAAACCCCGCATGGAGCGGGGTTTTCTGGCCGCGACTGTCGGCGAGGCTAGTTCTTGAGTTCCTCGCGCAGGGTGTCATAGCGCTCGCTCAGGTTTTTGAGAAACACCTTGAACTGCAGGCGCGACTCATGGGCGCTGTCCTTCATTTCCTCGCCCACCTGTTTGAGTTTGGACTGGGCCTGCTGGAATTCCTTCTCCAACTCGTCCCAGCGGTCGCGCACCTCGGCCTTGCCGAGATTGTATTTCAGCTTGAGTTCGTCGCGGCGCTGCTTGAGCTCGTCGGCAAGCTGCTGGATTGAATCATTCGAAGTATCAGAAG
Organism: Chrysiogenia bacterium; assembly: GCA_020434085.1. Taxonomy (NCBI): domain Bacteria; kingdom Pseudomonadati; phylum Chrysiogenota; class Chrysiogenia; species Chrysiogenia bacterium. The sequence continues at coordinate 16,483 of JAGRBM010000286.1, forward strand.
TCTGGGTTTCCATGGGTCCTCCTTTGACCGTTGAAGATGGGGTGCAGACAAATGCCTGCCATTCGGCTCGACGTAGAATCGTCCGGATGGAAGCGCACTGGCGCTCAAGCGAATGTCTGGAAGTCAGGTGGTTGTGAAGCAATCTGGCATCATCACCCGCTACGTTAACATCCCCGCAGCCGGGACCAAAACGCGCGGCAGTGCTGCCCTTATGCGCGGGTTCAGCGGTCATGCGAAAGCGCGCGCGGCCCGAAGGATATGGTTGCCTAGTTCAAACGGAATCGCGCCACCGCATTGGAGAGCTGATCGGCCATGTGGGAGAGTTCCCCGGCAGTGGCGGCGATCTCTTCGGTACTGCCGGCGTTTTCTCGCGCAACGGATGCGATCTCGCCGATCTTGGCGGCCACGTTGTCGGAGGTGGCCGCTTGCTGCTCGGCGGCGGAGTTGAGTTCGGCCACGAGCTGTGCGGTTCCCGACGCCGCGGCGAGAATGGATTCAAGCGCGCCGCCGGTCCGGCTGGCCAGATCCGCGCTGGCGGTGACCGCTTCCTGCACCCCGCCCATGGACTCGCGCACCTGCTCGACGAGCCCCTGAATGCTGGTGAGCTGGGCCTCGATGCTCTTGGTGGACGCCGCGCTCTTCTCGGCGAGCTTGCCCACTTCGTCAGCGACCACTTCAAACCCGCGGCCGTGCTCTCCCGCGCGGGCGGCCTCGATTGCGGCGTTGAGCGCAAGCAGCTTGGTCTGGCCGGCAATTTCCTGGATCACTTCGAGAACCTTGCCGATGTCGCCGGCATGACGGGCCAGTTCCTCTACCTGGTTGCCCGCCTGATCGACCGCACCGGAAACCGAACTCATGTGCCCCACGCTCTCGCTCACGACGGAGCCGCCCTCGGTGGCGAATTCGTGCGTTTGTTCGGAGGCCCTGCGGACGTTCTGTGCATTCTGTGAGATGACCTGCACACTCTGCGCCATCTCCTCGGCGGAGGCGGCGACCTCATTGGCCTGCCGTGACTGCTGCTCGCTTCCATCGGCGAGGCTGTTGGATGAAGCGGCAATCTGCGTTGCCGACGTGCCCAGTTCCGCGCTGGAGCGACGGATCTCCGCAATCACCGTGCGCAGGCTCTCAATCATGCGCTTCATCGCGGCAACAAGTTGGCCGGTTTCGTCACTGGACCTCACATCCAGCTTCAGATCGAGCTGACCTTCGGCCAGATGGTTCGCCGCCTCAACCGCTTCCTGCAGGGGGCGCGTAATGGCACGGGTAACCCCCATGGACATCAGGAACAGAACGACTACCAGCCCCAGAATCAGGGCGCCCATGATCATCAGGGCGTAGACTTCGTTCTCGACGACCTTTGCAAAACCATCGGCCATCAGGGTGTTGGTCGTCTGGTAAAACCCGTCAAGGTCGGCACGCAGGCCGAGGTAGGACTCGCGCATCCGCCCCAGGTCGGCGATGACATTCTCATCGGCCAGACCGCCCAGCAACTGTTCCGTTGCAGCACGGGCACGCTGGTAGTAGTCAGAAAAGGCCGCTTCGAGCTCTTTGACCTGCCGGGCATCCAGACTTTCATTCTTTTCGGCTTGCTTGAGGAGAGAGAGGAACCGATCGCGCAGGTCGTCGGTGTCGTCGAGGAGCAGCGGGTCTTCGGTGGCGGCGGCATCCTGCATGCCGCGCTGGATCTCCGAGAGGATCTCGCGCAGGTCGCGGCTCAGGGCCATGGCCGGCACTTCGGCGTCGCGGATTCTCTCAATCAGTTCACGATTCGACCGGCCGAAGTGCTGGGATACCCATAAAATAATCAGGAGCATCACCAGCACCACGGCCGGCATCGTGAGCAGTTTCACGCGGAGCGGCTGGTCGCGCCAAAGCTTTCCCAGGGGGTTTTTGTCCGCCATGGCTTTGCTTTCTCTCGCCCGAACCCCGCCCGCAAGCAGTTCTTACCTGAGCGTGATCACCTTCACGCCGCTGACATCTGCACCGGCGCTGACATAGCCGATGGCGCCGCGGTTCTTCTTCACGAAGTCCACGACTGCGGCATCGCTGGAAAGCTCCGGCGGCGGAACGCCGCGGCCCGAGAAGATCTGCTTCTGCCAGTAGGATTTCACCGCCGTTACCGAACGCCCGTGCACGGTCTCGGAAAACGCCTCCCGAACCGCCGAGTCGGGCGCCTGGTCCACCGGGTCCGCGGAGGTGCCATCGTCCCACGTGCTCACACGCTTGATGAAGAGCTTGGCAACGTCCTTGGCGTCCATGGACGCCACCGGATTGCCTGAGTTGACGATCAGCTTGAAGGACTCGGCCGCATTCGCCGGACCGCTCAGCCCGAGGAGCGAGCCCAGGAGGACAAGGCAAACAGTGAGGGTAAATTTCTTGATTGTATTCACGCTTTTGTTCCTCCTTTCCTAGAAGCTGAACTGCGCGCCGGCTTCGAAGAGATGGTTGCTCTCATCAAGCGGCGGACCCGCGTAGGGGGTAACAAAGGTAACGAATGCACCGATGGCCTCCGGCTGCGAATAGCGGTTGCCGTCGATGTAATGATAGGCCGTCTTGATGACAAAATGGGTATTGAACCAGTAGTTCAGCGCCACACCGTAGTCCACGTGACGGTCGATGGACTTTGGAAGCGCTGCAGCGAGCACGGGATTGTCGCTGATGTCACCCTTGTAGTAATCGAGTCGGCCGGCAAGCTGCACGTGGTCGACGAACATGTAGGCAACTTCCAGATACGCTGCGGCAGTCTTATAGAACCTCTGTGCATAGGTGTAGACGCCTTCGGTGCGGATCAGCAGATTGTCGCCCGCGTATTCAATGTGCGCGCCCACCGAACCACGCTCCGCATGCGTGACAAACGGGGGAAACGTAAAGGTGTCACCCGATTTCAGGCCAAAGTAGCCCGAAGTACCGAAGCTCAGCCCCTCAATCGGCGTCGTCACGTGCAGTCGCCCGCCAAGAACATCCAGAAGAACCGTTTCCACAGTATTGGTGGGCGAGAGTTCCAGATCTGAAATCACCTGGCCACCGTACACATCATACTGCAGGCCCCAGTCGTCGGAGTAGACATTGCCGGTAATGCCGCCGCCCTGGTAGGACTCGGCCACCACGGCCTGCGCGCCGTAAATACCCTGAGGCACGTCAAGGAAGGGACGGAGCGTGCCCACATCGTAAATCTCGGTATAGATGCCGAAAGGCAACTTCACCTGCCCGGCACGGAGACGAAACGCGTCGCTGTAGTGCCATTCGGCGAAGGCATAGTCGAGTTCAATATCGCTCTCCGGGGACTTGGTGACCGTTCCCTGCGGCACCGCAACAGTGCAGCCGTTTGCCAGCGCTGGCGGGGGAACAGGAATCGCGGCGCAGGGCGGCGAGGCCAGCGGGAATGTGAATGTGTTCGTATCGAGCGTGCGCCCCTGCATGAGCGTCCAGTTGGCCTGGATCACCGCAGTAATGTCCTCGGTAGGCCGCGCGGACACGTTCAGCGATCCGGAGACGTTCGTATAGTTGCCCTCTTCATCGCCCTCGGCGTAGATGTAGCCTTCGTTGCTGGTGCGCTTGTAGGCCCAGCTTCCGTAGCCGTGTACCTGGACACTGTCGCCGATGCCTTCCGCCTTTGCGGCCCTGGGGCCGGCTACCAGACTCATTGCAATCGCCAAAAACATGACGATGGCACCGGTTCGCCAGCGTTGTACTGTACTGATTCCCTGACCTCTCATATGACCCTACTCTCCGTTAATAATGATTTTGCCGCCGGCGTCTGCCTCAACCCCGCGGACTTTGGAAAACAGAATTAGAATGTGAAATGCCTGACTTATGCCTCTGAAGTGTTTGGTCAAAAAAGCATAACTCGTGCCAAAACAGTGTACATTCGTGCAATCCACCAATGGCTCAGGAGCGACTCAGCAAGCTGAATCCCCCTGTGTTGCGCAAAACTGTGCTGTGATGCCGGAGTCAGTAATTGTCGTTTCTGGCGATTAGTAAAAAACAATTGGACGCATTTGGCAAGTCATGGGGCGCTTCACCAAAGACTGGGCGTGGTTTGCCAGAAGTGAGTCGCGATCATCCCATTTGGATCGCCAATGGTTTGTCGGTTTGTGGCAAATTGCACCAGGGTAGTGCGGAAGAAACTGGCGCGCCCGGGTGGAGGAGTTTAGAACCGCAGTGCGGGAAATGGCAGCCTGAGAGCGGCCTGCCACTATTTTGCCTGCTGAAAACAATGGGAGGAGGCTTCTCTTCCGGTAATCTGGGCGATACCAAATCCCTGACGCGCCGAACCCACCTCAGTAGCCGACCACCCTTTGCCCTGTCCGAGTCTACGTCCACTCCGGGCAGCCGGAGCCGGTGTCGAAACCTTACGGGCATGGCTGCTGCTCCCCCCCACTATTATCGCCGCGCAAAAGATGGGCCAGCGTGCTGCGGGACTCCCATCCCGCCCCAGTGCATCAGCAATTTCAATCCGACGATCAATCCGCGGATTTCGGGAGAACTGCACAGCTTGCATACAGATCACTCAGCAGGAGCGCCGTGCCTGAGAGGGCCGTCAGAAATGCCAGCTTGGAAATCAGGGGAGCGGTACCCTTCGCCAGCACGGCGCCGGTGAGTGAGCTGGCCGCCGACATGTCACAAGCGAACACCTCGTGACTGATCACGGATACATAACGGACGCAAAGTTTCGTGCTTTAATGCAGACTTGTGCCGTTTTGGACAATGATTATTCATCAGTAATTCAAAACAAAGGGTGTCCAGATGATTCAGTCCAAATCATAACCATTCATACCGCCTGCATCGCGCCATGCTTTTAATAGCTTGAAATAGGCCACGGGACCCGCGCCGTAGAACCCATCCTTGAGACTCCGCTGATCGGGTTTCCCCTCGTTGTTATAGTAACCTGGAGTGCATGATTCCAAAAACTTCACGCTCATTTTGCCCAATTTGACGATCTCCGCCACCCATTTTTCCTCGGCGTCGCGCGTGACTTCGATTCTTCTCTTTCCGTCCCTGAAACAGTGCATGAGAATGTGCGAGATGTGCCTTGATTGCTCGTCCATGTGATGCGGAAAATTGGCGGTAAATGCGGCCTGCGAGTTATTGAGAAAAAACATGTTCGGGAAACCGTGTGTGGCCATGCCATGGAGCGTCGCCATGCCGTCGGACCACTTTTCCGTCAGCGTCTGCCCGCCCTTGCCCCGGACCTCAAAACCCGCGCGTCGCGTAAAACTGGTTCCCACCTCAAACCCAGTGGCAAAGATCAGACAATCGAGTCGATACTCACGACCGTTGGCAACAACGCCGGCTTCCGTCACGCACTCCACACCCTGCCCATTGGTATCCACTAGGTGAACGTTCGGCCGATTGAAAGTGTCGAGATATTCGTCGTGAAAACATGGACGCTTGCAGAACTGACGATACCAGGGCTTAAGTGAATTCGCCGTTTTCCGGTCATGCACGACCTGATCCACCCGGTCTCGAATCTGGTTCATCTTCTGAAAGTCTGCAATCTCGACCTTTGCGCTGAGACTCTCTCGCGCCAGTGCACCCGAATTTCCATCGCGAATCATCCTCATCAGATTTCCGATGATTTCGGTCCAGCCGTCATTTACAAGGTCTTCTTCCGCGATTCCTCCCGATGTGAGAAGCGTGAAGTTTCGGATCCGCTCCTTCTGCCAACCGGGCTTCAGGCTGTCGAACCACTTACGGTCGGTCTCACTGTCGTTCCGCGCGTCGATTGATGAAGGCGTCCGCTGAAAGACATAGAGTTCTTTGGAGGAAGCTCCGAGGTGGGGAACGCACTGCACCGCCGTCGCACCCGTACCGATGATTCCAACCGATTTATCCTTGAGTTTGTGCAGGTTTCCGCCAGCGTCACCGCCAGTGTAGTCAAAATCCCAGCGGCTTGTGTGGAACGTGTGACCAAGGAATTTTGAAATACCCCTGATTCCCGGCAATTTGGGACGGTTGAGCGGGCCCGGCGCAAGACACACGAACTTTGCGCGGATTCGATCCGTCCGGTTCGTCTGCAGGATCCACCGCGCTGCTTGCTCATCCCAATCGATCCAAGTCACTTCCGTCTGCAAGCACGCATTCTTATAGAGATCATACTTTTCCGCAATCGCCTTGCTATGCGCGAGGATCTCGGCAGCCCGTAAGTATTTCCTTGAGGGGACGGTTCCTACTTCCTCGATCAGCGGGAGATAGATATACGACTCCACATCGCACGCCGCGCCGGGATAGCGGTTCCAGTACCAAGTGCCCCCGAAATCGCCACCCTTTTCAATAATCCGGATGCTGCCCATTCCGGCTTCGCGCAGTCTGGCGCCGAGAATAAGTCCGCTGAACCCGCCGCCGACAATCACCACATCGACTTCATCGTGGAGCGGCGCGCGCACAAAACCGGGGTCGACATAGGAATCGTCAGCATAGTGTGAGAAATCGCCCGTTACCTCAAGATACTGCTCATTCCCGTCCTCCCGCAAGCGCTTGTCACGCTCGGCCCTGTACTTTTCTCGAAGCTCGGCGGGGTCGAAGCCCAACTCATCGGCGAGAGTGTGCCGGCCTGGCCTGTCCGCGTGCGATTGAGAGCTCACGTGTTATCTCGCATTCGTTTCGGAATCAGCCGGAGAAACGTACGCTCGCGCCCGATTCCGTCTGGTGAAACGAATGAAGCGGTCTTCAATCGGATCCTTCTTCAGCATCGGGATATCGCGATAGTAATCGTGCGTAAGCCTCCAGGGTCTGTGGCTTCCCTGGCGTGGCATGCGATATGCGGCCCGCCTGACGTAGCCAGACATGATTGAGCCCATCACGGTTTCGGATGTGCGGCACCCCTCGGTATCGATCGGCGTGGCTACCGAGTATTTCTTTTTATCCATGTGCCGAAGCAACCGGCAGACATATTCCGCAGCCAGATCTGCACGCAACGTCCACGAGGCGTTGGTGTAGCCAATGACAATTGAAGCATTCGGCACACCCTCGATCAAAACGCCCTTGTAGAGCATGGAGTCACCGGCGTGATGCGGCTTGCCGTCCACGACAAGCGTCATTCCGCCCAGGAACTGCAGGTCCAGGCCGGTGGCACTCACAATGATGTCCGCATGGAGTTCCTTGCCCGATTGCAGCAGAATTCCCTCCTTCGTGAACCTGGCTATCTGGTCGGTCACCACACTGGCCTTACCGCTGCGCAGAGCCTTGAAAAGATCCCCGCCCGGCATGGCGCAAATCCGCTCGTCCCAAGGATCATAATTGGGAGTAAAGTGCCGTATGTCGATCTGCTTGCCGAGCTGGCGCCGCGCCAACGCAAGGATGATACTGCGAGCTTGGTCTGGAAACGCCCGTGAAGCAACGAAGCTCCACCGTTGCAGAGCGATGTTCCGCTTTCGCATGATTCGATAAGCAACGCTGTCCGGAAGTAACGTCATCAGGCGGGCTGCCATTGGATCGACTTCAGGCAGCGACATCATGTACGTAGGCGAACGCTGCAACATCGTGATGTGCTCGGTTTTGTCGGCCATCGCCGGGAGCAGCGTTACCGCCGTTGCACCGCTACCGATGATTACAACGCGCTTGCCCTCGTAGTCGAGATCCTCCGGCCAATGCTGGGGGTGAATGACTCGCCCCTCGAAGTCCTTCTCACCGGGAAAATCGGGCTTATAGCCTTTGTCGTAGTTGTAATAACCTGTGCACAGCATGAGGAAGCCGGCGCTCCAGGTTTCCTCTTTGCCGTCATTTTCCCGCTTGGTTCTGATCGTCCAGCACTGATCCAAACTGTCCCAACAAGCATCGACAACCTTCCTGTCGTAGTGGATCTTTTTGTCAACCCCGTTTTCGACAGCAGTCTCCACGATGTAGCGCTTGATCGACGGGCCATCGGCCAGAGTTTTTGGATCTGTCCACGGTCGGAAGTTATAGCCGAACGTAAACATGTCGGAATCCGACCGGATTCCAGGGTACTTGAAAAGATCCCAAGTTCCGCCCATGGACTCGCGGCGCTCGAGAATCGCAACCGATTTATTGGGACACTCACGCGCCAAGTGACACGCGGCCCCGATGCCTGAAATACCGGCGCCGACGATCAGGACGTCAAAATCTGGCATCTGCCGCCACTCCGGCTTGCGCTCGCAAGCATTTCAGGCGACCTTGTACTGTTCAGCGAACCGGGCCTTCCAAGCCGATACGAGATCATAGCTGTCGTGCTGCCAGGGGTGAAATCCTGGGCGACCATATTCGAGCAGACGCGCTGCAGTCCGTCTCAAAAGTCCCGTACGTCTATTGAACAAATTTCTTCCAAGGCGGCGCCATGATTTGAAATTCAAGAGCTGGCCGTCAGAACCCATTACATAGATCATTACACCCAAGCCGACCGGGGCAAATGCCGCAGCAGCGACTGGAACGACCGCCAGGCGGCGCACATCTCCACCGCCGATCGCGCGAAATACGTCGAACGCGACAGCTTTGTGCTCGGTCTCTTCGATCGCATGCCAGAGCCACATTGAGCGTTGCGACGGGTGGATGTTCTTCTGAATCTCTTCGTTCCTGAGAACCTCCTCGGCCAACGTAGCGGTAAAATGCTCGGCCATGCAGGTAAGCGCCAACTGATCCTTCTCGGGCACGTATTTCTTGACCAGGCCAAACGCAACCCCCAACCATTGGTCTAGTCGCTCAATATCAACTCCCGCTCCCCTCAATCGCCTGTTGTAGTCTACGTGCGCTTTTGTATGCAGCACTTCCTGGCCGATGAACGCTTTGACCTGCTTCTTGAGCACTGGGTCGGTCACGCGATCACGAAAATTCCGAACCGATTCAATAAAGAAAAGCTCTCCCTCCGGAAACAGCAACGATAGCATATGGAAAAAGTGCGAGGTCGCAGGGTCGTTATCGAAAAAATAGATCGGGCTATCTTCGATTTCACTCAGGTTCATCTTCCGAACTTCGATATCCGCGCCGAAGGGCAAAACTGTTGCCTGCACCCCCTTTTTCCGCGATGATCGGGTCGGAACAACGGCTCGGCCACTTACATCATTTTTATGCGATGTCACCACGAAGTTTGATTGCATGTGATACACCTTATCGAATTATTGCTCAGCCCTTCGCGGTTGCAATGGGGCCGCCCCAAACCGCCCGACGGTCCTGTTTTGCGAGCCATCGATTGATGATCGAGCCGACACCGCCGAAGATGTCATTGCCGAAGACGTCTCTCTCCCGCATCTCCATATCTTCGCTCAGTTCTCCAAGCCCCAGCAACGTGTAATCCCGGAAGCCTTCGTACTTTTCGGGCTCCAGCACGCGCACCCATCGGTTGAACAGGATGTTTGCGCCCATCAGAAACTCCGTACGTTCGAATGGGAGTTTGAACCCGGAGTTTTCTGCAAGGCGTGACACTTTCGAAAGAGTCTTTCCAAAGAAAGCAAATGTGTCGTATCCCAGCGTTTCGAACAGCGGTTTGAACTCAAGAATCAGCGGGGCGATTGGAACAAACATCATGGCGCGCGCCCACTTGTACCGTGCGCTGTGCGTAACATGGTGCGGAATATTGCCGAGCTTCGCGTAGGTCTGCGGGAACGCCGAATGACGCGATTCGTCCATATGAAATCCTCGCATAATATGGCGCAGGCCTGGCTGGTTCTCGAGGAATCCGAAAATGCTCGTGGCGAATCCTTCCAGAACGACATTCATCCCGAACAGCTTGTGGTAATAATCCTTGCGAGCGATCGTCTCAAGCAGCGCCTTGCCGGCACCGCTCATCGGATAAATCCGGTCCAACGATTTGCACATTTCCCGCAGCGTGAAGAAGTGCTTGGCCTCTTCCATTACCTGCATTGCCATGCCGAGTTTTGCACCGGTGCCCTGGACCACCGGCATCAACGTCGCCGAGGTAAAGAGCGCGTATGCTTCGCCGTGGGTGATGAAGGATACAAGGCGCATCAGGGCTTCCCGCTGCTCTGGGCTGTGGGCCTCCTGAAACTCCCTTCGAACTTCCTCGGATGTGGCAATCCCAACCGACTCCTTGATTTCCTCGGTGAGGACCACGGGATCGAGACCGCTGGCCGCTGCAGTCACAGCGCCCCCTTTGCGGGCCACGTAGTCGGCCTTTGACGCATCGTGGATGTTCAGATACGGCGCAATCAGCTCCGCCTTCCAGATATGTGCAAGGGCCTTTTCATAGTTGCGCTGGGTAAGCAGTTCCATCTCCCCGCCATAGAAGGTCGCCGTGGTATCATCGTATCGATTGGCCATGTGCTTGGGATTGTCCGCCCATCGCCGGAACTGCGCATCCAAGAAGCGCTCATTCAGGACCTGGATACCCTGGATTCCGTATTTAAAAGCCGCGTCTGCTCGCTGTTGAGTCATGATTTCCATAATTTCCCTCGTGCACAGATTTTTTTAGGTTTTATTGAAGTGGGGGGGCATCCGGATCTGCCCGCCGGAGCCCGACAGCCGTGTCGCACTCATGATCAAAACACTATTACAAAACAGGCAATCAAGTCAAATAATTATTGCAACCCATTGATATTATTAACAAAAATAGTATAGTTATTGCTATGCTTTAAAATGATGCTATAAATCGACCATAAGCTGAAGCGTCAGCTTACTTCGGTGCGCCGGTTGGGCGATGGCCAGCGGAAAACAAATGCGCGAAAGGGACAAATGAACATGGAACGATATCTGGAAGAAAAACGTGTATCTTATGGAAACTTCGACGGCATCGAATGGAATGACCTGACCGAGGTCAAGAAAATGCGGGAGTCGACCCGCATCACCACTCCCTTGGATATCAACTGGACTTGGGACTACGTCGGGCAGGTCGAGGAACTCCGTCGCCTCTATGATATATCGAAACGCCGCATGTGGGATGCGGAACGAGATCTGGACTGGAGCGAACCGATCGACCGCTCCAAACAGTGGGGCCAACACCCCAAGACCAGTCCCATAGCGCAACTCTTACAGATGCGCGGCGCCGGCGAGGACGAAATTCGAGAAGCGACCTGGGAGAGTTTTGAATATACGTGTTCGCAGTTGCTTCATGGCGAACAGGCTGCTCTTGAGATCTGCGGGCAGCTTACCGCTGCCTGTCCGGATGTCGACATGAAATTTTTTGCCGGATCGCAGGTTTTCGACGAAGTCCGCCATATGGAGGTCTTTGCGAAATTCCTGCAGCGAAAACTCGGTAAAATCCACCCTCTGGATCCCAATGTGAAATTCCTGCTCGAAGAAATCATGAAGGCCGATTGCTGGGAGAAGAAGACTCTCGGGATGCAGACGCTCTTTGAAGGAATGGCCCTCGGCGTAATGGATATGATGAAGAACGCGAGCGATGTCCCGCTCTTCGATGAACTGATCACCCGCGTAATCCTCGACGAATCGCGCCACGCTGCATTCGGAATCATCTCGATGAAGAGGGTCATGGAATCGTGCGAAACATCGCCCGAGATGAAAGCCGATCTGGAGGATTGGGCCTTCAACATCCTCGAGTGCCTGAATGCAGGCCAGTACTATGGCGTCATATCCGCTTTGGGGCCGAAGTACGGCATCGATGCACACAATGTGTCGGCCATGATGTACGCCTCGACCGACGCGCTTGAAGCCAAAAGTGTGATCTACACCCATGCCGTAATCCCCCACCTCAAAAAACTCGGCCTGATTACCGAACGCACTGAAGAAAAGTATCGCGATGCGGGATTGATCAAGGATATCACAAAGGTGGGGACCTACTCCGTCACTACGGAGAATGCCTGGGACCAAGCACCCGTGTTGCCGATGGCCAACTCCGTCGCGGCCAAAAACTGAACGGAAGGCACTGGAATATCCTGACAGCCGTTTACGGGGAGCACTGGTGGCTCCCCGTAAACGGCCTGCATGCGCCGCTGCCGTGGGAGTGACGAGTCCCTTTCCCGAAAAGCTCTTGCGACTTCGGAGAGCTTTCTGTTCTGCACAGCAACCAGAGGCCAACCATGTTTGAAGATTTTTTTGAGAAGTATTTCGATGACACTCACCGACAATTTCGCGCGACGTGTAAGAAGTTTGCCGAAAAAGAGATCGCGCCGAATGCCTACCAATGGGAGGAAGCTGAACAGTTTGATCGTGAGCTCTATAGAAAGGCCGCAAACGCCGGGATTCTCGGCATTTCATTCCCCGAGCAATACGGCGGTGGTGGCGGGGATATCTTTCACAGTATTTGCATGAGCGAGGAGCTGATTCGCGGAGGCTCCACTGGGACCGTGGTCGGCTTGGGCTCGCTGGGGATTGGTCTTCCGCCCATTCTGGACCTCGGAACGGAAGAGCAGAAAACAAAGTACATTCCTTCCGTCATGAGGGGGGACAAAATCGCGGCCCTGGCAATCACAGAGCCTGGTGCGGGCAGCGACGTGGCGGGCGTATCTACCAGTGCGACACGTAACGGAGATCACTATATCGTCAACGGCACCAAGATATTCATTACTTCGGGCGTCCGCGCCGATGTGGTGAGTGTTCTGACCCGCACGGGTTCCGATCCGCACGGCGGTCTCACGTTCTTTGTGATGGAACGGGGAATGCCGGGTTTCAGTGTGTCGCGCGCACTCAAGAAGACTGGCTGGAGAGCATCGGACACAGCCGAGCTCTCCTTCGACAATGTACGGGTGCCGGTCGCGAACCGACTCGGTCCTGAAGGAAGCGGCTTCCTGACGCTGATGAAAAACTTCCAGAACGAGCGCCTCGGACTTGCAATTCAGGGATACGTTATCGCCGAGATATGTCTCGAGGAAGCGATCCGGTATGCCCGGGAGCGTCAGGCATTCGGGAAAGCGCTGAGCAGATTTCAGGTCACGCGGCACAAACTTGCCGACATGGCGACCAAGGTTTTTACGGCCAAGACCGCGGCCTACGAATGCGCGTCGCGTGTAAAGAGCGGCCAGTATCTTGTGAAAGAAATGTCCATGGCGAAGAATTACGCCGCACAAATCGCACAAGAAGTCTCGTACGAAGCGGTCCAGATTTTCGGAGGCAGTGGATATATGAGAGAAACGCTGGTGGAACGCTTGTCGCGGGATGCCCGATTGCTGCCAATCGGCGGTGGAACCCAGGAAATCATGAATGAAATAATTGCCAAAATGATGCAGATCTGAGACCGGAATCAGCAAGGTGAAAGCCCGCCGGTTTCGCGGAACGGATCGTGAGTAATAGCCCGGCGTGTTTCCCTGACATGCGCGATTCCAACATACTGGCGGCGCGTGGCCAGCAACCTGAGGTCGCATCCCCGAGAGTGTTGGGTAGTACCGCCGTTTTTCACCGAAACCGTTTACCGCCCGTCACATCCATTTTGGGGCGATTCGATACTTCCGCGCTGGCGGACATCCTATTCGAAGTGGTAATGGCTCAACGGAAAATGCCTGCTTCGCCAGAGCATTTCGTAGCTCGACGCCGGTCGAAGGAATGGAGCGTCCCCATGACGATCGAAGTAGTAGCTGTTGGCGCCGCCGCAATTGTTGTTAAAAAACACCGTGTTCTTCTGACGCTTCAGCGTCATCTCAAAGTGCTTGTCGTGAGCGTCCTGCTTGATCTCGACACGGGTAGCGTTCTTCCTGCGCGCTTCCCGAATACAGCGAAGCGCGTGGGTCGTCTGGGCTTCCACCATCGCAAACCAGGATGACCCCGAAAAGGAATATGGGCCCAGAATCAGAAAGTAGTTGGGAAATCCCGGGACGGAAGTCCCCTCGTATGCCTGGTAGCGATTCTCAGCCCAGAATCCGCCCAAATTCATGCCGCTGCGTCCGGTCACATCGTAGGAAGGCAAATTTCCCTTTTCGAACGTCCTGTATCCGGTTGCCGCAATCAGAACATCGATCGCTCGCTCCGTCCCGTCGGCCGTAACAATCCCATTCTTGGTGATCCTTTTGATCGGCGTGGTTATGAGCCCCACGTTTTCACGCCCAAACGTGCGGAAATAGTCGTTGGAGAAAGACGGCCGCTTGCACCCGAAGCCGTAATGTGGAATCAGCTTCGCCCACAAGTCCGGACGATTGGGAAGCTGCCGCTTGATATTCCGAATGCCGGCGACTTCGGCCCGTTTGACGATACCCGGCATCTGCCTGTTGTACACGACGCCAGTGACCATCACGAGCTCGGTTCCCAGGTCCGTGGCGATTCGAAGTCCCCGCTGAATCATCGGAACACGACGGAAAAGCAGTTTTATCCAGTTCGGAATCTCCCTGTCGGGTTTAGGAAGTACCCAGATTGGAGTGCGCTGATAGACATCCAGATGCTGCACCTTCGGGGCAATTTCCGGCAATAATTGGACCGCAGTAGCCCCCGTGCCGATCACCGCTACCCGTTTCCCCTCCAACTTGAAACTGTGGTCCCATTTCGCCGTATGAATCAGCTTGCCCTCGAAAGAGTCGATGCCTTCAATGTCGGGCAGCTTGGGGTGGATTAATCCCCCGGTGGCTGAGATAATGTAGCGTGCGGTAAGCTCTTCCCCATCGTTTACGCGAACCCGCCACAAGTTACATGCTTCATCGAAAGTTGCCGACTCCACACTGGTGCTGAACCGCATCTTCTCACGAACGCCGTATTTGCGGGCACAATGCTGGGCATAGGCTTGCAGCTCCCGGCCCGGTGCAAACACACGAGACCAGTTGGGGTTGGGTTCAAAGGAGTAGGAATACGTAAACGAGGTGATATCGACGGCGATCCCGGGATAAGAATTGTCCCGCCATGTACCTCCAAGATCACCAGCACGCTCGAGAATGATGTAAGGACCGATGCCTGCCTTGTTCAGCTTAATTCCGGCGCCGATGCCAGAAAAGCCCGAGCCGATTATGATCACTTCATAATCAGGCCGGGGTGACGGCGATATCGAGACGTCATTCCGGCCATTGGACCCTACCGATGCGGACGCAAATCCCATTTCATCACCTCCAACAGTATCTTCCTTCCCATCTGTTCCGGCGTAAACCTACTTTTTCTTCGGATCCCGAATCAGCAAAGTACCTTGCGCCGCACAAACCAACCGCCCCTCATTGGAAACCTCGCCCCTTACCACTGCTGTCGTCTTTGTCATCGCGATGACTTCCGCGCTGCCATCGAGAGTCCCCGTCTTCACCGGCGCAAGATAATTCAATTTGAATTCAGTCGTCGCGGCCCACTGGCCGGGTGCCATCAGCGGATAGAGTACGACTCCAAGAATATGATCCATGTAACCAGCGAGTACGCCACCATGCATGTTTCCAATAGGCGTTAGCAGCTCCTTCCGCACTGGAAGCACGGCCTTGAGCGTACCGGGGCCGAGTTCCGTCACTTCGCATCCAAGAAATTTTGGCAGCCCGGTCATGGCGTTATTGGCCGCCATAATCCCCTTGGCTATTTGTGCGTTGAATTTCTCTGAAAAGTCTGCCTTCACTTGTACCCTCTTTGCTTTTTGTTCGCAGCTGCCCAGCGCAGAAAATTCATAAACACCTTCTGTCCCCGCAACCCCCGACGAAAGACTCCGTAGTCCATCGCATGAGGTGCCTTGGAAGGCACGGACTTAACGCGGTCCCAGTAGATGCGAATCCGCTCAGGCTGAAACATCTCCGCCTGCATATGGCGCGTAGCGCGCGCAATTGCCCAGAGACCAAGTGGCGCGAGCGGCGCGACGATTGCCAGTTCCATCAAGTCGGAAATGCCAAACTTAAGGTCGGCTTTTTCCGATTTCTTGCCCTTGCGGTCAAGAAGCCAGTAGTCCATCGCTAGATGGTGGGATTCGTCGACGTCAATTCGTCGAAAGACTTCATCCTGAAGTGAGTCCTTGACCTTCTCCTTCAACAGCGGGATCAGGAGGCCGTCGAGCCCGATCTCGAAGAGAACAATCTGCGACGCCGTCACTTCATGTAAGAATCGGCTTTGAGATTGCCAAATATGTCGAATCGCCCGAAAATTGAGCCGCGTCAACAGCGGCATATCCTGCCAACTGACGCCGAGCCGCTTGGCCATGGCTATCTCGGATCGCGCGTGGCGCATTTCGTCGACGTAAAAATATTCATAAATCTGCTTCGCGCGAGAATCCCCGACATACCGCGCACAAAGCCGAAATATTTCAGCAGCCTGATATTCCAGGCCGGCCGTGAACACCAACATCAGACCCAGTTCTTTGCGCTCCCGAGACGACAGGTCGTCCGCCCCTTCGAGCGGCCGATCCCAGTCAAACTGATGCACGGACCATTGCGTTTCGCGCGTGATGCGGAGCATTCTGTCCAAGTCGACGACATCTCTGCTACCATTTCCCTTGCTCTCGACTACTGATACTGAACTCATCTCATCAACTCCTTGGGGATTCCGGCGTCCAGTCGGGAAGTTAACCAGACGATTTTGGATAGAAAAAGCCGGCGTCCAGCCAAAACGGCTTCTTCAGAACCGCTTTCTGATGCACGAATGTATCGAAAGTTCGGCGGCCGTGGTAGCTGCCCATCCCGCTGGGACCCACCCCGCCAAAGGGGAGAGACTGATTGCCGGCATGCATCACGGTGTGATTGATGCACATCCCGCCGGACGATGTAGTCTTGACGGCGCGACGCTGCAGGTGCTGATCGCGAGTAAACAAGTAGCATGCAAGCGGTTTCGGCCTACCGCGCACGAATGCAAGTGCTTCATCCATGCTGTCCACGCTCAACACGGGCAGCACTGGACCGAAAATTTCCTCGCTCATGACCGGGCTTTGCGGCGTCACATTTCGGATCACGGTCGGCGCAATATAGAGATCGTCTCTGTCGCTTTCGCCCCCGACGACCAACTCGCCGTCATTGAGGAACCGTGACACACGCTCGAAATGACGTTCGTTGACGATTCGCGCATAGCGTTTGCTTCTTTGTGGATCGGAGCCGTAAAAATCGCGGATCGTCGCTTTCAGACATTCGAGCAACTCAGATTCGACTTTCTGATGGACAAGCGCATAGTCCGGCGCAATGCAGGTTTGCCCCGCATTCATGAATTTGCCGAGTGCAATGCGTCGCGCTGTGACATCCAAATCAGCTGTTGTATCCACGATGCAAGGACTTTTCCCTCCAAGCTCCAAAGTGACCGGCGTCAAATTTTCGGAGGCGGCATTCATCACAACACGTCCGATCGTGCCATTTCCGGTATAGAAAATATGATCGAATCGCTGTGCAAGAAGCGTCTGGGTCTCTTCCGGACCGCCCTCGACAATCCGTATGCAATCGGAATCGATGTAATCACCAAGCCTGTTTGCAAGCAGATCCGAAGTATGCGGCGCAATTTCCGACGGTTTCACAACCGCACAGTTCCCGGCGGCAATCGCTCCGGCCAGTGGAATCAACGTGAGTTGGACCGGATAGTTCCAGGCTCCAATTATCAGGACAACGCCAAGCGGATCCTTATGGATATAACTCGCCGCCGGCTGCAGCATCAGCGGCGAGGGAACTTTTTGCGGCCTCAGGTAACGCTTTAAATTGAACTTGAGGCTCGCAATTTCCATTCCCACGGAAAGTACGTCGGCTGCCATTGCTTCCTGCGCAGGCTTGCCAAGATCGGCAGACAGGGCACGGAGTATAGCCGTCCGTTGCTCGTAGCAAAACTTCAACAATCCCGTAAGTTGCCGTTGACGCCAGCGAAGCGGTTGCGCATGCCCTGCGTCGAAGTGCCTTCGAAGCTCTTCAACCACCCTTGCGATTCGATGCCTTTCAGCATCCTTGAGCATAGAACTCCCCATGCGTGCCTACCTCCTCGTTACCGAGGGAGCGCACGCTCCTCTTGAATTATGACTTCAAACTCACCAGTTCGCTCGTCAAAAGCCATTACGTCGCAGGCACACCAATTGGATACCGCAGATTCCATGACTCCCACCAGAAGAATGGGATTCACCTTTTTGCCGGCGACCCCTGCCTGGAGTGCCGCGAAACTCAGATCGACAAGCCGTCGCGGTCGCCGCTCAAGCTCGCCCCATGCCCAATCCAAAAGCCCTTCGCGCTGGTTCATCACGTGCTTGAGAGCACCGTTGCCGTCCGAAAACAACGGTCCGTGCGAAGGCAATACCAACCCAAGATCCCAATCCGTCAGTTTCACCAGTGAACGAAGGTACACCGAAACGTCGTCACCCATGGATCGCATGATCGGGGTTCCGTGCTCCAGAATTACGTCACCGGTTACCGATGCCCGACGCTCCGCCTCGACAAACACAAGGTGGTGCGGATTGTGCCCTGGGGTTTCAATCGTTTCCCACAAGTATCGCCCGGCTTCAAACTCATCTCCTTCCCTGAGACCCCTGGAAAATGGTATCGAGGTCGCGTCCTCGGCGAACTCGTGATACTCCGTCTCCGTTGAATCCGGGTTGGATTCTCCTGAAAATACCTTGTTACATGCATCGGCATCCATCGGAATGTAGCGTTTCACTTGGTCTCGAATCGCAGGAGCGTAGTTGAGGTGCGTAATCAGCGCTTTCCATGAACTGGTCTTTCTGTTGTAGGCAGAGAAATCTTCGCATAGCCCGATGCACCCTGTGTGCGCAACATGTTCAATATGGCCGGCCCGGCCCGCGAGAACGGCTCCCCCTCCCATATGGTCCACATGAGAGTGCGTGTACACGATCTGTTCGATATCGCCCAGGGTAATTCCTAGGCGTTTCAGTTGGACGACCAATGCATTTTGTGTCATCTCATGCGGAAGCCCTGCATCAAGCAGCGTCACCGGGCCGGGTCCACCCACAGCCAGATGAACGTAAACACTTCCGTATTTGGGTTGTGGCAGGCGAATCCTGTAGAGCCCGGGCAGTACTTCTTTCGGCTCGGCGAGGTTTTCCGTCTGGCATTGAATTGACATGCTGAAACATCTCCATGTTGTCTTTCGTTACCGAAACAACGAGTTCGAGCTTTTTCATGCTTAAACATTAAGGGAGCCGTTGTTCGTTGCCGACCCCTCGCCCAGATCCATCCATAATTTCCACGGAATCCGGCTACATCATGTCCATTCCCATTCCGCACGTGACGCCGCCGTCCACTACAAGAGTCGTTCCCGTAACGAAATCAGCCAGGGGACTTGCCAGGAACACACAGGCCCTTGCGATGTCGTCAGGAACGCCGATTCTCTTCAACGGAGTGCGCTTCAGTAACGGTTTTCGAATCATGTCGGGAATCTCTTTTAGCCCCATTCTGAGCATCGGCGTATTGACGGCACCCGGACAGACCGCATTCACCCGAATTCCATGCTGGCCAAGCTCCATTGCAAGCGCTTTTGTAAAGCCGACGACCCCGTGCTTGGACGAACAATATGCTGTGAGCAACGGCGATCCGATCAGCCCTTCAACCGAAGAGATGCTGACAATCGCACCGCCTCGTTTTTTCAGCAAAGGGACCGCGGATCTGGAGCAGAAAAATATGCCGTTGAGGTTGGGACCGATCACTTCGTGCCATTGCTCGTCGGTTTGAAACTCGGCCAGGTTGCCTTTACCCACACCGGCGCAGTTTATGAGGGCGTCGAGCCGCCCGAATTCCTTTTCAATCGCCTTGGCACTCTGCATTGCTTGTTTCGAATCAGCGGTATTCGAGACTTCGATGATCACCTTCCGTCCGAACTGCGCCCGGATCAAATCTTTCGTTTCCTGCAGGCCTTCTTCATTCAGGTCGGTACCGTAAATGTCGGCACCGTGTGCGGCAAAACGCAGTGCAACACCGCGCCCAATTCCTGACGCTGCTCCCGTTACCCAGGCGATTTTGTCCGAGAAATCCGTTAGTCCGGTATCCATTACATCTGCCAAAGCCGGTTTACCCCTGCATCCGTGTCTAAAAATTCAGCGGGACTCTGTGGAGATCATCATGATCAGCTTGTACGCCCTGTAGCCAAAAACAGCGCGGCTTTAAAAAGGCCGGGGCGTTTCTCAAAGAAATCGACAGCGGATTTCATGAAGTCCACGGACACTCGAAACGATTTGACTTCCATGGAATGTGGAGCTTTAGCATCGACGCTGAGCAGACGACCCCAGTAGGCTACGAACTCATCACCACCCATCGGGGCTTCACGTACGCTCCATGCAAATGAGACGAGCCCCATCGCCGCGAAGCCGAACGAGAGCGGCCGAAACGGATAGGAGTATTTCTTGCCATTTCGTCTTCGCTTAGCCTTGAGGCCGTGCTTCGCTGCTTGCCCCTTCTCATCCAGTAACCAGTAATCCATGGCTATATGACGTGCTTCGTCACGATCGATGAGCTTGAAAACCTCCATCAAGAGCGGGTCATTGCTCATCTTTTTCAATGTCGGGAGTAGAATTGTATCGAGAGCGAGTTCGGCGATGGGGATGCCCGAGGCTCCAAATTCGTGGAGCAGCCTGCTCACTGGAGTTCTTCCTGCGCGGCGGATATCCTGTGAAAACTGCTTGAACATCGCACGAACCGGAAAGGGCAAATCACGCCACGTAACTCCCAACCGCTTGGCGAGCTCGACCTCGGAATCCGCATGTCGCTGCTCATCCAAGGCAATCAACTGAAAAATGGTTTTTGCGGTCTTGTCATTAGAGTGTCTGGCATGGTTCATGAACGC
Source organism: Chrysiogenia bacterium (assembly GCA_020434085.1). Lineage (NCBI taxonomy): Bacteria > Pseudomonadati > Chrysiogenota > Chrysiogenia > Chrysiogenia bacterium. Next base: position 36,976 of record JAGRBM010000286.1, read on the forward strand.
ATCAACTCCGAGCCGCTCAAAGCCCGCGGTCATCAGGAGCATTTTCCCTAGCAGTTTCCTCTGTTTCCGAGTCTTTGCAATGTCATCCGCAATCGGCGAGTGCCAGTCAAAGTCGTGAACCGACCACTGGTTGCGCATGGCCACCTCGAGGAGGGTTTCAAGATTGACGGACTTCGAGCGCCTCACGCCGAGGCCATCGACGTCAGAAAGTTGCGTGGCCAATCCAGCCGCGCTTTCCGCATTCAACACATGATTCTCTGAATTTTCTGGCGTACTTCTAGCCATGGTCGGATCGATACCTCGCGTGACCAGAGCCCTCCCGCTGGGCCAAGTATATCGGTTGGCTGCGGGAGCAGCGGAGATCAACATGTGTAATATAGCATTTGCTATATTACAAAGTCTAGTTGAAAATGACCTATACTTGAGGTAGCGTTTTTGCGCTGCGTGGGCGTGCGTGTCGACGAAGCTTCAAATGGGCGTAGTCGCCCCTAATCGGCAAAAAGCCTGTATATTCAGTTACTTTTAAACATTGCTCTAGAGCAATAGGGGGTCTCATGAACTTTGACTTTTCGCAAGACCAGAAGCTACTTCAGATGTCTGCTCAGGGCTTCCTCAGAGACCATGCGAGCTTGGCAGGGGTCAGGAAAATCCTGGATACAGATGCGGACTGGGATGCGACCCTCTGGACTCGGATGGCTGAACAGGGCTGGCAGGGCACCGCAATACCCGAAGAGTTCGGGGGGGCGGGTTTGGGTTATCTGGAACTGGCTCTCCTTTCCGAAGAGCTGGGAGCCTCTTTGGCACCTGTGCCGTTCTCGTCGTCAGTCTATTTCGTTACCGAAGCGGTCTTGCACTTCGGCACCGATGAGCAGAAGCGCAAGTACCTTCCAAAGCTTGCCACAGGCGAAACAATCGGCGCCTTGGCCTGGGCGGAAGGCCCAGGCATGCCAGGAGTGTCAGGACCGCTGAAAACATGCTTCGATGGAAACTCCCTCAGCGGCACCAAACTGCCGGTACTCGATGGCCAGGTTGCGAACCTGGCAGTCGTTGTGACATCGGAAAACGACGCCCTCAGCTTGGTCCTCGTAGATCTGAATTCCGATGGGGTCCAGCGCTCTCGGCTCGACTCCATGGATCCGACGCGATCTCAATCGAGCATTAGTTTTAATGGCGCCCCCGGCGAGCGCCTTGGTTCCTCCGGTGACGGGAGTCGAATACTTGATTGGCTCCTCGACCGGGCGGCTGTCCTCGTCGCATTTGAACAGCTTGGCGGGGCGAATCGAGCGCACAAAATGTCGCTCGAATATGCGAAGGAGCGATACGCGTTTGGCAGACAGATCGGCTCTTTCCAGGCCATCAAGCACAAAATCGTCGACATGTTGATGAGCGTGGATCTGGCGCGCTCCAACTGTCTCTACGCTGCATGGGCGCTACAGAACAATACTGATCTTCCCGTTGCTGCCGCGGCAGCGCGGGTTGCAGCAACCGAAGCATTCGAGTTCTGCTCCAAGGAAAACATTCAGGTTCACGGAGGTATCGGTTTTACCTGGGAGGCCGATGCTCACTTGTTTTTCAAAAGATCCAAGCTGCTGACGCTCTGGCTCGGAAATGCGGATCTCTGGCGTGACCGCCTGATGGCCAAACTCGACGACAAGCACGCGGCCTGACACCTGGAACCCAATCGACTGAGCCGCCGCTTGCGGCGGGAAGGGAACTTCTACAATGGATTTCAACGATACCAAGCAGGAAAGCGAATTTCGGAATGAAGCACGAGCGTGGCTCAACGCCAATGCCAAGAAACGAGAAGACTCCGAAGACTTCTTCAGCATGTTTTCCGAGCGTGACGATTCCAATATGGTCGAAGCCGCCAAGGCATGGCAGGCCAAGAAAGTGGATGCGGGATGGGCGGGCATCACCTGGCCAAAGAGCTTTGGCGGCAGAGGCGGTTCGCCGATGCAGTCCGTCATCTGGGGTCAAGAAGAGTCAAAATTCAATGTCCCGCCCAATATCTTTGCGATCGGCATCGGCATGGCGGGCCCGACCATCATGGCCCATGGGACCAAGGAGCAAAAAGAGCAGCTTCTTCCGCCCATGCTTCGGGGCGACGAGATCTGGTGTCAGCTGTTCAGTGAGCCGGGTGCCGGCTCCGATCTCGCCGGGCTGAAGACTCGCGCCGTCAAAGACGGTGATGTCTGGGTCATCAACGGCCAAAAAGTCTGGACCTCGGGGGCGCACTACTCGGACTGGGGAATTCTCGTAGCACGGACCGACTTCGACGCACCCAAGCACAAGGGCATTACGTACTTTGTCGTCAATATGAAAAGCCCGGGGATCGAGGTCAGGCCCATCAAGCAGATATCGGGTGGAGCGAACTTCAACGAGGTGTTCTTCACGGACGTTCGAATTCCCGACTCCAACCGCCTGGGCGGCGTGAACAAGGGTTGGCCGGTGGCTCTGACCACATTGATGAACGAACGTTTCACAATTGGTGGCGGCGGCATGATGGGCGGCGGATTTGGGTTTGAAGACCTGGTCCAGCTAGCCAAGAAATTCGGTCAAAATGGCACCGCTGCGTACGGCGACATCGGTGTGCGCCGACGCCTTGCCGACATATACATTCGCTCCAAGGGACTTCAATACACCGGATATCGCGCCATCACGGCGCTCTCCAAGGGTGGGATACCCGGCCCCGAAGCCTCCGGCGGAAAGCTCATTTTTGGACAACTTTTGCAGGACATGGCGGCGCTGGCGCTCGAAATTCAGGGCCCCGTCGGCAGCCTGACCGAGGCATCGATCACGGCGCAGAATGCCGTGTGGCAAGAAGCCTTCATGTGGGCGCCCGGTATTCGCATTGCCGGCGGCACCGATGAAGTTCTTCGCAACATCATCGGCGAACGCGTACTCGGACTTCCAGGTGACGTTCGTGTTGATAAGGATGTGCCGTTCAGCAAAATCCCTTCGGGAAACTAGCGCTGGAACTGCGCGCGTGTGCAGCCGCACAAAAGTTCCGGTCCGGTGATCGACCGCGAAGGGGAACAATCGAAGGGGAACAATAATGAATGAGAAACTTCCGCTCGGATTCTGGCAGTGGGCACAGAAGGCGCCGGATCGGCATGGACTCGTCTCCCCTGATGGTAAGGAATATTCGGCGGGCGAGTTGCTTCAATTGATCAACCAGCTATCGCATGGCCTGCGGTCCTTGGGGCTTCAAAAGGGCGACGGGATCGCAATGATGTTGGGAAACGGTACGGAATGGGTCGCATTGGCCCTCGCAGCATCACAGATCGGACTTTATTATACGCCGATTAATTATCACCTCACCGGGGAGGAAGCCGCTTACATCGTCGACGATTGCGAAGCGAAAGTCCTGATAGTCGACGCCGCCTACTCCGATGCCGCACGTGTCATCGCGCAGCAGGCATCACTCCCTCAGGACCGGCGGTTTTCCGTGGGTTCTGTTGAGGGCTACCGGCCTTTTTCAGAAATTCACCAGGGCCAGCCAACGGACCTGCCTGAGAATCGCCTGGCAGGCCAGAATATGAACTACACGTCTGGAACGACTGGAAAACCCAAAGGTGTCCGACGACCGCTCATGCCCGCTACCCCTGAGCAAGCGGCACAGTTGGGAACACTGCTGGCCGGTCTCTTCAACATACCAGCTGGTTCCTACGACGGGGTACATCTATGTGCCGGACCGCTCTACCACACCGCGCCCGGCGCCTTTAGCCTGATGGGTCTGCATCTTGGCCAGTCACTGGTGCTGATGCATCGATGGGATCCCGAGAAAACACTTGAACTGATCGATAAATTTCGCGTAACAACCACCCATCTGGTCCCGACCATGTTTCACAGAATGCTCGCACTGCCCGATGAGGTCAAATCCAGATACAAGTTCGATTCCCTCAGGAGCGTCATTCATGCTGCTGCACCCTGTCCTCCGGATATCAAGCACCGAATGATCGAATGGTGGGGCCCGGTAATCTATGAATACTACGGCGCCACTGAAGGCGGCGGAACGTCGGTAAAACCCAAGGAATGGCTTCAGCATCCGGGTACCGTGGGGCGCGCATGGCCGGGTTCCACGATCAAGGTTCTTGACGATGAAGGGAATGAGTGCCCACCGAACACTCAGGGAACGGTCTATATGGGGTCACCCATCGGATCCTTCGAGTACTACAAGGACCCGAAGAAGACGAACGAGAATCGCCGGAAAGACCTTTTCACTGTGGGAGATATTGGTTACCTGACCGAAGACGGCTTTCTCTTCCTGTGCGACAGAAAGTCAGACATGATCATCGCCGGCGGTGTGAACATCTACCCGGCAGAAATTGAAGCCGTCTTTCTTTCCCATCCCAAAGTCGCAGATGTGGCTGTTTTTGGAGTCCCCGACAACGATATGGGAGAGAGTGTCTACGCAGTGATCCAGCTCAGTGAAGGATCAGAGGATCTCGATGCCTTGAAGAATGAGCTCAATAAGTTTGCCGAGGCAAAGTTGGCCAAATTCAAGTTGCCGCGCGGGATGGAGTTCCGGAAAGAACTCCCTCGTGAGCCCAGTGGCAAACTTTTCAAACGAAAACTTCGCGACGAGTTCTGGAAACATTCGGGTCGGCACATCTAGGCGACTTACGTGGGGATTATTTCGTGGCAAAGCACAGAACATCAATCCGCGGGCAGGCAGCCATCGTCGGCGCGCATGATATCGTCTCACCTACCGGGAAGCTCGATGGAACCGAGAGACAGCTGGAAGTTCGGGCGATTCGCGCCGCGCTGGACGATGCGGGTCTGAAGCTGAGTGACGTGGATGGGTTGCTCTGCACCGGCATGATGATGCCTTCCATGGATCTCGCAGAACATCTCGGGATCCAACCTCGGTACACCGATACCACGATGACCGGAGGTTCGAGTTTTGAGGTAATGGTCGAGCACGCCGCTCTGGCCATCACCTGCGGGCTTTGCGAGGTTGCCATCATCGTCTATGCAGCAACCCCGCGTGCCAAGGGCGGCGGGCGAAAGTACGCCGCGATGATGCAGGCAATGATGGAACCGGGAAACCCACCGCCCATGGCGGAGTGGGAATTGCCATACGGCCTGCTGAGTCCGTCCGGAGCGTACGCGCTTGCCGCAAGCAGGCACATGCATGTTTATGGCACGACTCCGGAACAACTTGCTCAGATCGCCGTTTCGACACGGCAATGGGCGAGCATGAACAAGAATGCAAGATATCAGGAGCCGATCACCATTGATGACGTCCTGGCATCCCCCTACGTAGCAGAACCTTTACATCGCCTTGATTGTTGCCTTGTTACAGACGGTGCCGGTGCAATTGTCATGACTTCGGCCGAGCGTGCGAAGGATTTGAGGAAACCGCCGGTGTACGTTCTCGGTGCGGCAACCCACCATGACCACGCCATGATGATCGCACAGATGCCCGATCTGACACGGACCGCCGGAGCTGTCTCCGGGCCGCGAGCGTTCGAGATGGCCGGGATCACCCCCAGGGACGTCGATGTTTTCGAGGGATATGATTCCTTTACGATTACCTTGCTTTTGCACCTCGAAGATCTGGGATTTTGCCCGAAGGGCGAAGGCGGTCGGTTTGTCGAAGGAAATCGACTCGGCCCCGGAGGGTCACTACCCACCAATACCAACGGCGGAGGACTCTCATACACCCATCCAGGAATGTATGGAATGTTCCTGCTTGTCGAGGCGACAAGACAGCTGCGTGGCGAATGCAACGACCGCCAGGTCTCTGATGCTGAAATTGCCGTAGCTCACGGATGTGGCGGCATCCTTTCATCAACGGGGACGATTGTTCTTGGAACGGAGGGCACGCTTTGAGCGGACGAATGTCAGTCGGGACGTCCGGGACGGGTACCCCCTTTTGGGATGCCACCCGGGAAAAGCGCCTTGTTTTGCAATGGTGCAAGGCTTGCGACCGCGCAATTTTCTACCCACGAGATTTCTGCCCGAATTGCTTGGGGGAGGAACTGGTCTGGGAAGACGCGAAAGGCACCGGAGTTGTTTATGCCCTTAGCGTCATGCACAAGCCCGGCAATCCTCTAATGGCCCAGAGAGTTCCATATATCGTCGCGATCATCGAGCTTGCCGAGGGCGTACGTATGCTGTCGACAGTCGTGGGCGACGGACGGATCACTGCAAAGGTAGGCGATAAGGTACGGGTTTCCTGGGAAGATCTCAATGATGGTCGCTATCTTCCGGTGTTCGAACTAATCGCTCGGACATCCTGATCAGAGGATATCCCATGCTTCATAACCGTGTCATCCGCAGCGTTGTTTCCGTCCTGTTTTTCACCCGTATCCTGATGAGCTACGTCTGGTTCGGGATGGTTACTCAGAAGCGCATTCCCAGAGGCCAGGGCATGCGACGCAGGGCTTTGGAATCACTGCACGAGATCAATGCAAAGAGAATGTATGGCTATTTTGTTCGCCTGAAGGGCGTATATATCAAAATCGGCCAATTCCTCTCCACCCAGGCCGCTTTCTTGCCTCCGGCCTATCTCATTGAAATGGTCAAGATGCAGGATCAAAACCCGATCGCTCATGAGTCGGCAATTCGCACGCGAATTGTGGAGGAGTTCGGTGCACAACCAGAAGAGATCTTCGCCCGATTTGACGCCGCACCTTTGGCTTGCGCCTCGATCGGGCAGGTTCACCGTGTTCGACTCAAGGATGGGCGCCAGGCGGTTCTAAAGGTGAAATATCCCGGCATCGACCGGTTCTTTTTTGCAGACCAGAAAGTCGTAAAGCTGATGCTGCCCTGGTTTATTCGGATTCTTGAATACGGCCTTTATCAGGAGTCCACCGGCATCAATTACAACGCGCTGATCGACGAATTCGTCAAATACATCAGCAAAGAGTTGGATTATCGCAACGAAGTACTCAATCAGGAGAGGATGTACGAACAGTTGGAGGGAATGCGCAACAGGCGTATGGTGGCCATTCCACGGCTCTACAAGGAGTATTGCCGTGACTCCATCATCTGCATGGAGTTCATTGATGCCCTGAAAATAGTGCCGTGGTATACGAACCCCAAAGTCCCCAATCAGAAGAAAGACTGGATTTTTCGGTGCATGGTCGAGTGCCTGTTCTATACCATTGCGTACCACGGCTTCTTTCAGGCTGACACGCATCCTGGCAATTTTATGGTGCTGGATGACGATCCGGAGAATCCCGATGTCCCAGCGACACTGGTGATGCTGGATTTCGGGTGCACCAAGGATTTCCCGGAAGGATTCCGCCTCGGGGTTGTCGAAGTCGTCAATGGATATCTGACGAAGATGCCCGAGAAGATCACTGCCGCGCTGTGGAAACAGGGATTTCGCACCAAGTTACAGACACTCGAATCCCTCGAATTGTGGGTAACCCAAGGCGTCGGAGTTACAGACGAGATTCTCGGATTCTTTCGGGACGGCACCGATATCGTCGAACACTTGCGCCACAACCTCGCCGAAATGGCTTCTGAATTTCTTGAACTTCACGACGCTCACCGGATCGCTGCAGTCCCGGAGCATTACGCATTGCTCGCACGCGTGATCGCTACGGCACCGGTTCCGCTTGAGGAATACATGCCGCGGGTGGATTTCCTGCCGATTGCGCTCACATATGTCAGCGTACTTGCAAGCAAGGCACGCGAGGACTCGCCTCGAGCGGCCGCATCATAGCTCATGATACTCCGGCTGGGACCGCCGGGAGTTTGACCATGAATACCAAGCGAACATGCAGGGAGATATAGGCCGATGAGTACAAAGAAGACCTCGAAAAAGAGTAATAACACCGAGAAAAGACGAGCTTCTACCAAAACGGGCAAACCCGTCGGTTCGCAGCGGGTTCGTGGCAAAACGCTGGTGACCGGCGCCGCCGGTTTTATCGGCTCTCATGTCGTACGTGAGTTGCTCAAAGAGGGCAGAGAAGTCCGCGCCTTGGTAATGCCCGGAGAGAATCGAAAAAACCTGGAAGCACTGGATGTCGAAATCGTAGAGGGAAATCTTCTAGAGCCCTCCACTCTCAAACCGGCTGTAACGGGCTGCTCGCGCATTCACCATTTGGCCGCCATTTATGCGATCTGGCTCCCGCGACGAGAGAAGATGTTCGAAGTCAACTGCATCGGCTCGTTGAACCTTCTCTGGGAAGCCTATCATCAGTCGGTCGAAAAACTCGTCTTTACATCGTCGATCGCGGCAGTAGGCATCAAGCCCGGCAAGACGCCCGCAAAGGAGGACGACCGATTTAACCAGGTGGCTGCGGCAAACGATTACGTCAACTCCAAATGGCTTTCTGAAGAGGAGGCGAAGACCTTTGTTCGCCAGGGAATGGACATTTCGTTCTGCAACCCCGGATTTCCCTTTGGCGCAAGAGACGTCGCGCCGACCCCGACCGGCCAGATATTGCTCGATATCGTGAATGGGAAGAATCGATTCTACTTTGACGCGGGATTTTCCGCAGTGGACGTTGAAGATGTGGCACGGGGTCACGTACTGGCTGAAAAACACGGAAAGCCTGGTGAACGCTACATCCTTTCAAATCACAATCTGACGTTCAAGGAATTTTACGATTTGATTTCCGACGTGAGTGGTGTTCGGCACAAGGCGAGGAAACTCCCGATCCAGTTCGCCGCTCCCCTTGGTGATTGGCTTGAGCGCCGGGCCGATCAAACAGGCAAACGGCCTGTGCTGACGGGAAGCGGTATTCGCTATGCGAACAACTACCTGTACTTCGATAACTCGAAAGCGCGCAACGAACTGGGCCTGACATTCACGCCGATTGAGGACAGCATCAGACGCGCAATTTCATGGTTTGCGGAGAACCGCTACATCACGAACCAGGAGTTTCTTCGGCGCTACCGGAATTGCTGACCGACGGGCTTTCCAATCGTGCAGCCACGAGCGACTCGAGTGCTGCCCGCTCATCCTGCGAGTACGGGGTCGGGTCCACGGGCTCCAGGAATCGCACCTGAATGCGCTCCCTACGAAGGATGTGGCTGCCGCGAGGCAGAGCCCGATCGGCGCCGACGATCCGGATCGGGATAATCGGCGCGCGGGCCTCGATGGCCAAGATGAAAGCGCCGCGTTTCATCGGCAGCAGGCGTCCGTCCCAGCTGCGTGTGCCCTCGGGAGAGACGAGGATGGAAATGCCCCGTTCCCTCACGTCCTGCGCTGCTTGTGCAATGCTCCCCCGCCACTGATCTTCGTCGTAGCGATCGACGAGGTAGTGCTGTTGCCTTTTCAGCCACTTTCCATAGAGTGGCATCCGACTAAGTTCGACGTTATAGAGACTGCGAAACCGGCGGTCGGCTATGGCACCCAGAATCAGATGGTCGAGATGGCTGGTCTGGTTCCACATGAAAATAGCGCCCGACTCTGCCGGCGGACAGTTCTCCGTTCCCGAGATGGTCAGCTCCACACCGAGTGCACCGAGCAGTTCCCGGCAAATGTAGCGCTCTCGCTCCACACCCGGCAGGGCATCGCTTGCGCGAAGGATGGCTGGAAATCTGAAGGCTGCCTGCAACCATGCACGAATGGAATGGATACGTTCCATTGCGGAGTAGCCGGGCGGTTGCCATCCGAGGGGCGGAAGAATGCCTGCATCACGGGCCTCGGCATCGCTCATGCCGACATCCTTTTGCGGCTGCAGGTGCTTCCAGAATTGCCAAGCGGGAACACTGGCCCGAACGTGATCGGATTTTTTGTCCATCAGAACTCGACGCCGGTACCAATGATCGGGCCATGGAACCGGTATCTCAACTTCCGCCCGGGGTGCAGATCGCCGGGAGTCCAATCAAGAGCGTGACCGGTATCCGGCCCAGATACTCGGGCCCGCGCTTTGCATCTCGAATGCATAGCGAATACTGCCCTTGAGCGTCAAGACAAAACCATCCCCCACCGATCCCTCCGATCAGCGGCAGGGCGCGATTCCAAGATCGATGATCCCATTGGTTACGTGTGCCAACGAGCCCATCGGCCTGAAGTAGCGGGAATTCGATCTTGAAAGCCGATTGCCGAATCGGCACTATTGATCAACTTAAATTGATTGATGTGTACGGGTATCAACAGTCTTTCAATTGGGCCTCTCGGTATCGTCCATCGTCGGTGCATTTTGTGCCGCGTGCCAGTGGAACGGTGCCTCAAATGCCTGCGGTCGCGCACGACCTAACCGATGAACGGAAGGGCCGTCCGGGGCGAAATCTACAAGGAAGCGGCCATCTCGCAGCGGTTTCCCGGGGGCAATATGACGGCGTTTGACAAAATTCGCCGAAGCTTATGGCGGTCACCGGTCCCTAGACGCTCGGCAGCTCCACCCAAAAGACCGAACCTTCTCCTGGTTCGCTCTCAACCCAAATGCGGCCGCCGTGCATTTCGACAAATCTTTTAACAATCGAGAGCCCGAGCCCCGTGCTGAGTGCATTGCCGATCTTTTGGTTTTCGTGCTTGCGCCTGCGGGCAAGTGCCATAGGATCAAAGAGAATGGCTTGCACTTCCGGGGGGATGCCGGTTCCGGAATCCCGCACGGCGATCCGCGCCCTACCTTCTGCCACCCGGGCCAACTCCATCGTGATGGTACCTCCTTCGGGTGTGTGAATCACGGCATTCTGGACGAGATTTGTAAACGCCTGGACCAGTTTCGATCTGTCGGCGTAAAAAGCGGGATCGGCGCCGCAATCAACAAATTTGAGCCTGGTGTTCTTGAGCCTGGCATTGGCTGTCTGGGTTGCTTCGACGTCATGGACAAGGTCCCCGTATGAGAAATGGGAGCGCGAAAGGACGATTTTCCCCCCTTCCAGGCGGGCAGAATCCAGCAGATTCGAGATCAGTTCCAGCATTCTTTGACTTGCGCCATGAATTTCACGGGCATGGGTAAGAGCGCTCTCACGTGAGCCATCGAGTTCCATCACCAGGAGTTCGCTGTAGCCTCCCACGGATACGAGTATATTTTTGAGATCATGGGAGCACACGGCAAGCATTTCATTCTTTGTCTGCACGGCGGCCTCCGCCACCCGACGCCGCAGCTCTACTTCGTACGTAAGCAGACCGGCGCAAAACGCGGATCCATAGTTGATCATATGAGCTACCAGGAGGACTACAATTGGAAATGTCGGAATGCCATAAAATTCATAGGCCGGAAGCCGATGCCCCAGCAGGGGGGAATAGGGAAGAACACCGAAATATTCCAAACTCACAATGAGGGCGTAGGCCCCGGAGCACATGGCCGCATACGCAAGACCCCAGAAAAAATTCAAAAACAGGCTGGCAAGCGTAACGAGCAAAGGATAGAAAACAACCACCACGCTGGTCAGAGAACCGAAGAGATGAATTGCAAAAGTTATAACGAAGACATCGAGAGCCGCAAGCACCGCGAAGATCGCTCTGGGCGCTACCCTGAAGAGAATGAGGACGATCAGGATCGCGTTTAGAAAGCTGTAGGCACCCGCGATCGGCAGGTAGTCGTAGAACATCGGCGCCAGCATGGCTGCCATCAGGAAAGAAGAGAGGATAACGATTCTGGCGAAGGCGGCACGGCGGTACCTCTGATAACCCTCGCGCTCGCCGCCAAACAAAAAGTAGGCATGCCCGAGAACCGAACGCAGTCGCCCGAGATATCTATCGTAGCGTGAGAGGTCCGCCCAGCGCTCAAGACGTCCGAGGTACCCCTCGATATCCTTTTCGAACTCGGCGAATTCGTCAGCTTTTGTGTCGCCTTGGGGCGTTTCCGGTGTCGGCATACACGCTTAGTCTAGCGTGAAGGGGTAGCCTCGAAAAGATAGTGACGCCCGTCATCATGGCGTCGGACACGGCCTGCCTCTTCCATAACTTCCAGGTTCCCCAGAAGTTCGCAGGTGGCGAGAAAAAGCTGCATTCCAAACGCCTTCGGGAAGAGTCTTTCGGCCAGTTGACGCAGGTTGGAGGGGCCCATCTCGCCCAATGCATTCCATATTTTTTTCTGACGTTTATCATAAAAAAGGAACAGGGAGTCGATAACCGCCTCGTGCCCGGCGAATGGCAGCCCATGTCCCGGGAGGACGCAGGAGAGGTTCAGCTTGCGCACCCGCTCGATCTGTTCGAAATAACTGGCCAGAGAGCGGAACTTCAGATTGTAGTCCCTTTCTCCCTCGGGGCCCAAATCAATGAGCGGGTTGGGACTGGTTTCCTGAAGCAAATGGTCGCTGGAGAAGATCAGCCCCTGATCAGGTTCGTGATAGCAGACGATCTCACGCGTGTGTCCGGGAGTATAAAGAACTTCGAGCACAAAATCCTGGAATGGAATCCGGTCCCCTTCCTTAACAAGCGTGACATCACCCTGGATGCAGGGGGCCATGGCTCGCATCATTTCCCCGGAGAGCGCCAGCGTGGCGAACACCTGTTCGTCCAGACCGAGACGCAAGAAAAATTCTCTATAAACAGGCTTGCGCTGGGCTACCGCGTCCGTATCGTTGAGAGCAAATGAGTCCACGCTGTGTTCGCCGATGAATACCTGTGCGCCGGAAAGCTGCCTGACGCGTTCCGCGAAACCGAAATGATCGGGATGGGCGTGGGTAATCAGAATTCTCTCAAACTGATCCGGCCGATATCCGATGGCTTCAAGGTAATCTACAAAGACCTTCCAGGCTGCAGGGCTGTTGAGGCCGGCGTCAACGAGAGTGAGCGGTTCTTCGATAATGTAGCAGTTGACGGTGGGAACGCCCGGAAAATCGAGCGGCGTCCTTACTTGGTGAATCCCGCGAGGCAAATCCACCTTGTGAGCGATCATTGTGCCCCGATCCAGTGGTACTTGTTTCTTCTGGCTTGCATCCACGTTGTATCGCCCTACGCGGCTGATCTACGGTCAATGTATTGTTGGGTCAAATCGGCTTCCCGGTCATACATGCCAGCCATGCGGGCCATGTAGAATCGCTCGACGGCTCGCCCCACCAGCCGGACTTCACACTCAAACGATCCCTTGAAACGCCGTATCGTCCCGCCCCGTCCGTCTGGCTCGTAGAGGGTTTTGCCGTTTAGTTTTCCGATCCGGGCTTCCCCCGAAACCGTCTCAATCATCGTCTCCTTATCGAGAACGTAATTCATCTCAAAATAGGGTTCGCGATGCTTGAGGGCCCGTTCGATCCAGGCGGGCAAGTGCAGGTCCGGGTAAACTCGAACAATTTTGCGCCGCTGGGTTGGAGAGTCTTCGTAAACGAGGCGGTCAGATTGGCGAATTGTTCCCAGGTGCTCAATCAGATATCGGCGAAAGCCGCTATCGTCGATCCAATTGACCAACTCGATGGGGGGGAGGGGAAAACAGTGTCTGAATTCGAATTCCTGCATGAATTCATTCCTGCGGCCATGCGCGCTGATAGGCGTATTGGCCGAAATTCGACGCTGGATCGCGGAGGATCACTTGCTGGAAGGCCTCGTTGGCCTGTTTTTTTTCCCTTTTGAGATCAAAGGCCTCTCCGAGATAAAAGTAGGTATTGACCCGGTATATCTCGTTGAATCCCTTGAATGGAAGCCCCAGTTGGGCTTCGGTGTGTGTATCGACGATTTCCAGAAGGTCTCTCAGCGCGCCGATTCCCTCGTCTACCTGATTGAGAGGCGCCGGAAGAATCGTGTAGGCGCGTCCTTTCATGAGGAGGATTTCAAGACGGTCCTTGAGGCGCCGGGGCGTAAGTCGCAGGCTTTCCTGGAACAACTGGAGCGATTTATTTAGCCACTGGGCCGGTGAGATGACCCCACCCACCCGCGCGGCCTGCATTAAGTTGGCTATCGCGGCGTAGGCTGTGGTTCTCGCATCGTGGGGCGCGACTTTGTGCGCTTTGGCGGCCATCTGAACCGCCTCGTCCGTCCGATTAAGAAACGTATCGGCGACGGTTTTGAGTAGCATCGCGTCGGAGTCATATTTGTCGTTTTTGAGTATCCGGGTGGCCTGTTCAGCACCCTCTTCGTAGCGCCCGATCGCGAGGTAAGCCTCGGCAAGTCGGAGCTGCAGATCACGTCTTTGCTTCGCGTCGCCGTCGCGCAGCTGGGTTTCGATCTCTTCAATCTGGGAGGGAATAGCGTGCTTTTCCAAAAATGCTTCACTGGGGATATAGATCTTCTTTCGCAGTTTTTCGACAGACAGCGGGCCTTCTTCATATGCGCGCTCGAAATGCAGCCGAAGAGCTCGTGTCTTCGCGGCTTCCAAAAATCGGTTAATGAGTGAATCGATTTCCCCCAACCGTCCCACTACTTCCCGGAAACTGGCGTCCCCGTCAATGGTGTGAATGAGGGCCTTGGATTCCTTGGTAACGACGGCTTCGATCGGGTTGAGAAGGTCAACGAAGAATTCGACGGGCAGTCCCTTGCTGTGAGCGGTCGAAACGATCCACGCGATTTTCCGTTCTTCGCCGGAGAGCGGCCCTTCGATGGCGCTGATGAGCCCGGCCTCCGCAAGGTATTTCTGCAAGTCCTCTGGTATTTCAACTTCGGCCGCGGGCTCCGTCGCCAGAACACCAACGCTGGGCGGAAGAAACCCTTTCCCCTCGGTTGCCCGCTCGAACATGTCAGCCACCAGGCTGAGTTCGAGCGCCTGGGCATCGTAGTTGCCCTGCTTGAAAAGCTGAGCGATGAAGGCCAGTGGGAGTTTCTTTTCCTTTTGTAGCTTGCGGACGAGTTCGAGAAGCTTGAGATGGTTTTCGTCGTAAAGGGCCAGTTTTTCGCGTACTTTGCGGGGCGGGGGCAGGATCCCCGCCCGCAAATAGTAGTGGATTGTTTTGCCGGCCACGCCCGCGGCATCTGCCAATTCTGAAAGTTTAAATTGTTTCTTTTTCGCCATGGCCTCAAAAATACCACGAGTTCAAATAGTTATGATGCGCGCCCGGTCCCTTGCCCCGTGCAGTATAATCCAGCCCTTGACGGCGAATCAAGGATAGTGTTTACTATATTTGTAGTCGGATGGGCGTTTTCCGGGGTCTTTCCCGGAGTGCCTCAATGGATACGGAGCAAAGGAGCGACTCTTATGGCGGAGCTAGTTCAAAGAGCAACTCGTGAGCAACTTACCAAGGTGGATGCCAGTGACAACATTTACAAGGTGGACCTGTGGCTCAAGACGGCACCGCAGGGCTATCTCGTCAAGACCCGTTACGGAAAATACGAGGACCGGCCAATCGAAGAGAATCCCCTCCTTTTTGAAGAAGGGGATCTGCGGGACCAGCAGCTGATGACCCTCGCTCATTTCGTGGTGGGGGAGCGGGCGGCCCTCCTCTCGGCAGCGGGCTGTATTCCCCGTGAGCCTGACCATGCGGCGCGGGCGTTTCTCTCGACCCAGACGGCTGATGAGGGGCGGCATGTGGAGGTCTTCTCCCAGCGCCTCTTCGACCTGGGGGTAACCAGGGAACAGTTTGAGGACTTTCTCGACAGCTGGACCAATCCCTATCTCAAAAAGTTTTGCCTTGCCCTCGAAGACCTCGTCAAGAATGGCGATTACGTCGCTGCCATCGTTTGCAACAATATCATTCTGGAGGGGCTCGCTTTCAGCGTCTTTGAGTTCTCCCGCGGGATAAGCCAATTCATGGATCCCGTTGGCGAGCAGGTGCTCTGCGGCGTCATCGCCGACGAGCGTCGGCACGTCGGTTTTGGGGAAAATCATCTTGCAAAACTCGTGGCCCGTTTTCCCGAAAGCAAGCGTAAAATCGAGAATGCCCAGAAGGAACTGTCCGGGTTCATGATGGCCAGCTTCAAGAGCATGCTCAGCAAGTTTGGATCAGTTATGAATCGGACGATCGGCGAATACAAAGAAGTTCTTGGCGATTTCGAGCCGTATCCGGGAATCAAGCTTGGTCGCTCGAACTCCGAAGATCTGATGGGCGCAATGTGGACCAAGATGGAGCGGGAGTTCAAAGACCGTCTCACCCGGATCGGCGTGGATTACCAAGAGCCGTACCAGAATTAGCCCTTCCTCAACGGATCCGGTCGCCGATGCCCATACATTGCGGATCAAGTGAGGGTAGAAGATGTCCCAGGATATCAGCACAAAAGCGCGGAGCCACAAGCACCCGCTGAAAATTGCGCCGCCTAAGAAGATCCCTGTCCATGTCGGCGAAGACGCCGATGAGACCGTTACCTTGGAAGGCCTGGCCCCCCACGTTGAACTCCCCGAGGGACTGGCGTTCGATAAGTCGAAGTTTGATTCGGTTGGGACGGGAGCCGGCCATCCCCCCCTGAAGGTGCCTCCGCCGCCAAGGCCCAAGGCCGCCAAGCGTCCGCCCCTGTCTCCCCCGGCTGCCTCACCATCCGCTTCGGACACAGCACATGACGGAGAAGAAGAGGTCATCATTGAGCAGCGTCGTCCGAAGGAAAAGAAGGTTGTAGGCGGTCGCCTGCAGAATCCAGACGCACTGGCCCGGCTGGAACCACCCGATTTCTCCGCAATTCCGCCGGATCCTGAGGTACACGTCCCCTCCAGACTCCGGGCAGATCCGCAGCGGCTCGTGGAAATTGCGCGTGTGCTATTCCGCCACGGCCTCGGGTTTCCCCTGGAATGCGTCCGGGGCAGGAACTCGCGCAAGGCCCTTGCCCGGCGGTTGCGCCTGGCTTTTGAAGAGCTGGGTCCGACCTTTATCAAGCTGGGGCAGATGGTGGCGTCGAGTCCCGGAATTTTCCCAAGGGAAGTATCCGATGAATTCCTCAAATGCCTCGATAAGGTCCCCGCGTTTCGGTTTTCGGAAGTAAAACGCATTCTTGGGGACGAGCTCGGACCCGGTTGGGAGGCCCGATTTCAGAAGATCGAGGCCGTTCCGGTTGCTGCCGCAAGCATCGCCCAGGTCCACTTCGCCGAATTGGCCGACGGCACGCCTGTCGTCATCAAAGTGCAGCGACCGGGCATTCAAAAGGTCATTGAGCGGGATCTCGGAATTCTGTTTTTGCTGGCGAAAGGGCTTGTGCGTGCCTTCGAAAATGCCCATCTGGCCAATCCGGTGGGAATCGTCTCGGATTTCAATCAGACGCTGCATGAGGAACTCGACTTCCGACTGGAAGCCAACAGCATGGAGCGGTTCAATGCGGTGTTTTCCTCTGCTGGAGACAAGCGCATCTATGCGGCCCAAGTGTACCGCGAACTTACCACGAAACGCATCTTGGTGATGGAGCGGCTACATGGCGCCCGGGTGGACGACCTCGATTCGATTCGAAATCTTGGTGTGGACCCTGAAGACGCTCTCCGCCTCGGAATCAAGGCAGTTCTTCGTACGATGATGTTGCATGGATTTTTCCATGGCGATGTGCATGCGGGCAATCTCCTCATCACCGCAGATGCCGGCGTCCATTTCATGGATTTCGGAATCGTCGGCAGGCTCGACGACGAGCGAAGTAAACGCGTCACTCACCTTCTGGTTTCGCTCATGGCGGGCACTTTCGAGAACCTGGCCGACGTGCTCATGAAGCTGGGTACTACAAATGCAAAGACCGACCGGATTCAGCTGAAGGATGATCTGAAGAACCTGCTGGGACAGTTCAAGGACACGGCGCTTGGTGCGCTCAACTTCGGAGACCTGCTGACCGCCGTCGTCAAAGCAGCCGTACGGAACCATGTGCGCCTTCCGCGAGAGTTCGTTCTACTGGTGAAACAGATAGTTTACTTCGACCGCTACGCCCACGTTCTTGCTCCCGATCTGAATATATTCGACGACCGTTTCTTGATCGATTTCCTGTGGCGTGACCCGCTGGGTCGAAAACGATTTCCGCAGATGCAGATGATCGGCATGCTTGGAAATGTCCGCTCCATCAAGGATCTTCGCAATAATCGCCGGCGCTCTTTCGACGAGCTTCCGGAGCGGTACAGGGGGAAATACCGATACTGGGATGGCTCTCCCCTTCAGCCCAATGAGCTCCAGTGCGTTGTCTGCAACATCATCGTGATTGCCAAACGCCCGTTTCAGGTCGGAGACAGGGTGTTCTGTCAACCCTGCGGCACCAAAATGGTGGTGATCGAGAAGGAAGGAAAACTCACGGCCGAACCGATTTATTCCCAAGAAGCGCAGGCATCCTTCCGGATAACAGAGGGTTTGCAGGAATTCGCGCCGATCTGAGAATTCCATTACTGGGGGATTACGGAAATGCTTGATCTGGAATCGCTGCTGGAGAAGTCCCACGCGGGTCAGTGGTCGGTCGCTGATTTCGATTGGGAAACGCCGTTTCCACCGGGGCTGCCGATCAGTGAGCGCAAGCGCCAGCTGCTGGGAAGAGTCCTGCTTTTCACTGCAGGGGTTGAACGTTTGGGCGCCTACGCATTTCAGATTAACGCCCGGAACTCGATGCACCCGACCGTCCGGGAGCTCTTCGAGGTCATCGCAAAAGATGAGTTCCGGCACGCGGAGGCTGAGACTCTTCTGGCGAGACGGCTGGGGGTCGAATGGAAAGATCTGCCGTGGCTCATGCGCCGGGCCTTCAAGGTGCTCTCGCACGACCTGCGGAAACTGAAGGGAGTACGAGGTCGCCTCTTCCACGAAATCGTGGGGACCCAGATCGTCCTGTTCGAACTTGGACTCGATTCGCTTTGGAGTCCGACGGTCCGGGAGATGATTGACGATCCGTTCCAGAACGAGATTATCCGCATGATCGACCGCGATGAATCACGGCATCTGGCCATGGACTACTGGTTGCTCGAACAGAAGGGCACGGGTACTGACCGCACTTCGCTCAATGCGCGGCGAATTCTAGCCAACCTTCCCTTGCGCCTTTCGTCGGCAGCACTGGGAGCGGGCGCATTCCTGACGTTTTTCTGGAGTGTCCGGAACCTCGAAATCTCACCCGAACGATTTGATGACTACTGGACTCGCGTACAGGCAATCGTCGACAAATCGCCGCACGCGCGCAGATTTCCGCCGCATCGCACGACGGTGGGTCTGATAGACGCACTTGTGAACTTTTTCGACGGAAATAAGGCAGCATTCAAGGGATTTATGCTTCTGGTGACAGGACGAAATATTTAGACGGAGGAATTGTCCATGCGTACCGACAGCGATCTTTACGCGATCAGGCCCGGGCAGGCGCTCGATGCCGCCATAAAGGGAATGAAAAATCCTGATGATACCAAGCAGGCTGCGCGGATGGTTGAGGCATTGCAGGGAAGATCTCCTCTGCGCATGCTTCAGCGCGTCAAGCGCAGCAGCAAGGGGCGCCGCCTGCTGCAGGAAAGGCCCGATCTGCTCTCGGCGCTCAAGGACGCCAAGTGGTTGGCTTCCCTGCCCGAGGGTACCTTGGGCCGTGAGTATTACGAGTTTTGCCAGCGCGAGCAGCTCACCCCCGGAGGACTGGATGAAGCCGTGGCCGAGGGGTTTGATCGTTCACGTCTGGAGCGCATGAGCGAGGACGAGCAGTTTCTGCAGACGTGGATGCGTGATACGCACGACCTCTACCACGTGTTGACAGGTTACGGAACCGATCTGCTCGGAGAATTGGGCGTCCTGACCTTTACCGCGACACAGACCAGGAATCCGGCAATCTGGTTCATGGTGCTCGTAGGTGGAACGGTGTTTGCGGCCAGAGGGCATGCGAACCCGAGGCTGTTTGCGGGCGCAATCTGGCGGGGGCTCCGCGCGCGCTCGATCATCACGCCGAATTGGAAGAGGCTTCTTGAACAGCCCTTGTCGCAGATTCGCCGGGAACTGCGCGTCCCCCAGCCCCCGCGATACAAACCGGCCTACACAAGCCTGGACCGGTCGGCGATGCAGCTATAGCCGTTGGTGGAAGGGGGACTCATGCCGCCATTTAATCCGCTCGTCGTATTCACTAAAAATGATCGCTTTGCCGAATACCGGCGGGCGAGGGCCGAATGTCCGGTGAGTCAGTCACGGCTTCTACCGATGTGGAACGTGATGTGCTACGACGATTGTGTGCGCGTGCTCAGAGACCCCGAACATTTTGCTTCCAGTCCGCGTGTTGCATTCGAGCGAAAGGCGCAAGGTGCCAAGGGCCTGACCGGGGCGCTCGATATGGCACAGGTGTTCGAATTACTGCCGCCGATGATGCAGCACATGATGGTGGCGACCGCCCCCCCGATCACCAGCGCTTGCGTTCACTCGTTACAAAGGCATTTACGCCCCGCATGATCACGCAGCTCGAACCCAGAATCTCTGAACTGTCCGACGAACTGTTCGATGAGATCGAGAAGAAAGATAAGTTCGACCTAATGGAGGATTTTGCCATTCCGCTTCCCATCTACGTGATCGCGGAGATTCTGGGAATCGATCCCCACATGTGCCATCAATTCAAGGACTGGTCGAACAAGATGGTGCTCGACCCGACAGCAAATATTTTCCTGAATGCCGGCAAGCCGATGGATATGGATTGGCTTGAAGAGTTTACAGACTATTTCGGTCGCCTCTTCGAGGAGCGACGCAAGCGGCCGATGGGAGATCTGATCAGTCAGCTGGTGAAGCTTGAAGATGCCGGGGATCGGCTGTCCGGTGACGAACTTCTTGCCATGTGCGGCATTCTTCTGGTCGCGGGGAACGAAACTACAACCAATTGGCTCGGCAATGCGCTTGTTGCTCTGACGGAGTCCCCAGAAGCTTTGAGGGAGCTTGAGCAGGATCCCTCGCTGATCCCCTGTGCGATGGAAGAAGTCCTCCGGTTTTACTCGCCGGTGCAGTGCCTGTTTCGATTTGCGAAAGAAGGCGCGAAGATCGGTGACCGTGAGATCCCGCCGGGCGAGGGCGTGCTGGTCTGGATTCAGTCGGCGCACCGGGACGAGGCGGTTTTCGATCAGCCTGATTCGTTCGACATCCACCGCGATCCCAATCCTCATATCGCATTCGGCAGCGGCATCCATTTTTGTCTGGGCGCCCCGCTTGCGCGACTGGAAGCGAAGATCGGGATGGAGAAACTGCTTGGCAGACTGCCCGGCATCGTGCGTGCGAGTGAAAACCCGGTACGATATCGCAAATCGATCATGCTTTATGGGCCCGACCGCGTGGACCTCGCCTCCAAGCAAAGAGCAGCGTAGAAAGACTTCGGCTTTCTCTGCGTTATTCCACTTGCTGCGCGAGCCTGCGGCAAATTGCGTGCGATTGATGCGGAAAGGTGATTGAGGAATGCGCGTACCGAACAAGTTCCGGCAGTTCCCTGCACGGTCGGCTTATTTGAGGCCTCGTCCGGCCATCGCACAATTTCTCCCGACCGCCATTGTCTCAGATTTTCAACCTCAAAAACTCCAGCGCATTTCCGCGAACGCCGTCGTATTGTCTTCCAGAAAGCCGAATTGGGAGATGTTTTCGCCCTTGTAGATTTCTCCGCCGACCGTGGCCTTCCATTCATCCGTCAGGTCATAGGTCAGTTTGGGCCGGAGAAACCAGTTGGTTCTCTCGAAGTTGATGACATAGGTCAGATCGAGGTCGAGAGTATCGTTCCACCACTTCTTGTTGAATCGCACGGATACACCGTTTTGCCATGTGTCCAACTGACTTGTGAACAAGGCGTTGTATTGGGCCAACTGATCATCCGGGCGCCCCAACACCGTCTCGTACTTATGGAACACCCTTCTTCCATAGTACTGGACGATCAGGTTGGTGCTGTTCCCAAAGTCCTTTTCAATGCCAAGAACATAAAAAGCGTAGGGGGTTTGGATGTCCCTGCGCCGGCCTTTGGAATTCTTCGTATGAACGTACGCACCTTCCCCCCGAAACCCCCAGCTCCCGTGGATATACACGAAATCCGCTCCCGCACCGTGTATACGGTGGTGCGAAAGTTCGACAACCGTCACCGGCGGAGGCGGGACGATCAGATTTACTTCCGGCAGTTTGTTGAAGCCCGTAAAATAGCTCACGGACCACTCAATATCTCCGCCGGACTGGTCCAGTTTGAAACCGAACTCGCCGTTTTCGATTTCCACATCCGGAGGCTGCTGCTGAAAGGATATTCCAGGAACCGAGGGAAGCGGAATCACGCTGGCTGTTGGCACCGGCTGCCAGACGCCTGTCACGCGGAAGCCCTTGGGAAGATAGTAGTCGGCTTTGACGCCGAAGACGCCGATTCGCTGATCGAAAGGGTCCGGAAAGAGAAGCGTCAGATTTCTCGCCGAGAGCCAGTCGGTGGGATTGATCTCATCGGCACGGCCCCAAACAATGATCTGCTTTCCGACCCGGAGTTCCAGGTCCCCGGCATAGACGTCGACATAGCCCTCGCGCAACTCCAACGTGACCTCTTCGTAGAGAGTCTGCGTTCGCCCATCCCAATGGTTTGGCGTGGTTGAGTGATTCAGGTCTTGCGCCATCACCCGAGCCTCGCCATAGAGCCTGACGTGATCGCCAAATCCGGGCTCCGACCTAAGAACAAGATTGAGGCCGGGAAAATGCCGATTCTTGGTTAGGGATTTGTCCGAACTAAAATAATCAAAAGCCGCATAACCGTGGATCCCTGCTTGCTTGACGGGGTTCCATAGTTTCATGAACGGGGTTTCACGGCCCTCTGGAATCGGACCCGGGCCGTCCTCTGCCGCTGCGGCGGTCGGGAGGGAGGCAAGAATGATTCCAAGAAAGAGCAGATTGCGAAAATGAAACGTCGTCCGCATGTTTCTAGCGCTTGAGATAACGTTCGCTGAACGTGTATTCCGGGACGCCCACATTTACCTTGATCTCATCGAAAGAAATTTCCGTGACTCCTCCTGTCTGCAAATTTTTCATTCGAAGCGACTTCGCCATCCAGCGACCGAGCTTGGGGTCCGCCTCGAAAAGGTCGCTCGCGCCAAACTCTTTCAGAGGGCGCCCTGCAAGGTCGGCGTATTCACCTTTAACGGTCATGTAATTGTCAGTCCGGATCCACTGGATTTTCTTCCCGTAGCCGGTGTTGCGTTTTACTTCTTCCGACACAGGAGTGGACTCGACCACGTAACAATTGTGCTCGCCACACGGCTCGGTCTTCACAAGCGTGTGATTCCAGTCCTCCACCCGCGGGGTGATCACGTCTCCGTAGGAGAAGTCCGATCCCATGAAACTGTCCCGCTTGTTCGACGCTACCAGCCTCCGGACCTTTTTGAGGGCTGGAAGGTAAACCCAGATATCGTCGTCTCCTCCCGAGTGTTCCCGGGTCAGGGTCGCCGTGCCGCGCACGTCCGGAGGGCTCAGGAATTTCGCCACGCGCTCCTGGTCGATCCCGTTGGGAAGGAGTCTGGAGAAGGACTCGGCTTTGCGCTCGCGCCGGATCCCCCTCGAATCAATGAGTACCATGGTCATTCTGGACTCGGAATCGGTGAGCTTTCCGACCATGAAGTTCTTCTTCATGATCTCGATGACGTCGGGTGGCCCGGCGCTTTCGACAGCTTCCTCCCCATGAGCCGGAAGACTCATGGAAACGGCAAACCCAATGCCGAGGACAATCATTACCGTTCTAAAATTATGCATTGCATACCTCCTCATAGCAGCAAGACCTCCGGTTTATTGGTCCTTCTGCGGTTTCAGAAAAAATGCCTTCGGCCGCACGTGTTTGATCAATGCCGGGAGAACCGTGATCGCTCCCAGGGAACTGATGACCATCGCCAACGCCACCAGAAGGCCCAATTTCCGGTGGAACCCAAACGGTGAGAGCGCCAGGCAGAGATAACCCGCGGTAATCGCGCTGGACACAAAAAATACCGCCTTGCCCGAAGTGCGCATGGTGGTGAGCAGAGCTTCGTCGAAATTCTGATTCTTGCGGAGTTCCTCCTTAAGACGGAAGATAAAATAAAGGGCGTAATCAGCACCGATTCCCACAGCCATGGGCAGGATGGCCGAAGTTCCTATATCCAGATTGGCGCGGAAAAATCCCAGGGCCGCAAACTCCCCGAATACTGAAAGGATGAGCGGGACGGTTACAAGCAGGCCCGCGACGAGTGAACGCAGGACAAGCGAAGCCAGAACAACCACTATGAGCCAGATCTGGACGATGTTGCGGATCTTGCCTTCCACCATGACGTGGTTGAGCGCGTCGGCCGAGGCCACCGAGCCGGCGATCTTGACCTCATAGCCGGGCGGAAAATGCTTGGGGATGTAATCCCGTACTTTTCGAATGATCTCGTCAGCGACTGCCGTGTTGTCCTTCTTCATGAAGGTCTGGATGATCGCCTTATCATAGGTTTTGGTCACGTACGCATCAAAATCATCCGGTCCCCCGGAGATGGAATACAGAAAAAGGTATTGGGCAATGAGTTCCTGCGAGTCGGGAATTCTCTCGAATTCGGGATCATCGGCATTCATCGCTTTGTTCATTTTCTTGAGGAAATCGACGATGGAGAGCGTCTTGCCGACGGCTTCCTGTTCTCCAAGGAGATCCTGCAGGCCCTCCATGCTCCTGAGAACTTCGGGGTTCTTGAGTTTATCTGGTTCCTTGCCGTCGATGACGAAGAGAAGATTGTTGGTTCCCGCAAACCGGTCATTCAGCCAGGTGTCGTCTTGGTAAAACTGGTCCTTGGGGCTGAAATAGGGCTTGAGGCTGTTGTCTATCTTTACCATGGACGTGCCGTAGCCCCATGCGCCGAGGGCCACCACCGTCGCTCCAATGATGGCTTTGCTGCCGGAACCGCTTACATAGGGTGCAAGCCATTCGAGCGCCCCGTCGAGATATTTTCTTTCGACCGACTCGGCCTGCGCCTCCTTTTGCTTCGGTGCGGGCAGCATCGCCCGCAGGGCCGGAATCATCGTCATTTCGATGACCAGGACCGAAAGAATGCCGAAACCGGTGAAGAGCCCAAACGTGCGGATGGTCGTGGTCTGGAAGGTCATGAGCGAAAAAAAGGCGAGCGCGGCGATAATGCCCGTGGTCAGCATGACGGTTCCCACCTTGACGGTAGACTCGATCACCGCCTTGCGATTGTCCTGATAAACGGCATATTCCTCGTAATAGCGCTTGAGTATCTGAACGGCGTGCCCGGCTCCCACGGCCAGGATCAGAATGGGCGTGGTGGCGTTGAAGGGATCGAGAGCGACGCCCACGATCCCCATCAAGCCAAGTCCCCACACGACCGCCAGCAGGGCCGTCAACAACGGAAGAAACAACCCCTGGAGAGTGCGGAATGCCTCGAAATGAACAAGCCCGATAACGATGACGGCAATGATAAAATAGATGGCCATTCGTTCCGAGTATTTCGCCATCCACGATGCGGCCACTGGGAAACCCGAATAATGAATTTCTACCGAGTCATCCAGCTCGCTCTGCACGATTTCTTCAACCACCTTATGGATCGAGGGAAAATCAGGCAGCTCCCGATTGAAGCGGAAATCGGCCAGAATCGCGGCCGTCTTCCCGTCCTTGGAATAGATCGAATTGGCAAACAGCGGATTCCGAAAGAGCTTATCCTTGAGTTCCTGCATCTCCCGTTCGGTAGCCGGCACTGTTTCCATGAACGGAGTCACAATCATCCCGTCTTCGGTCCCCAGAATATCCTTTGCCCGATTTGCGGAGATGGAAAGAACGTTGGCCCGGATGATTCCGGGAACCAGAAGTAGTTTGTCGGTAATTTGTTGGATTTTCTCAAGAACAATGGGCTGAAAAATATCGCCCTGCTTCGGTGCGATTCCAATCACTACAATGTTTTTCCCGCCAAAAATATCGTCGATTTCGTTTTGGGCCTGGATGTACGGGTGGCCCTGGGGAAGATTTTTGTCCGGGTCTACTTCGACATGGAGATTCCCGAGATTTGCACCCAGATAGACCGAAATCACGCCCAATATGACCATCACTGCAACGCGATACCGGACAATCGCCTCAACATAGGATCGCAACATTATTGGTGCTCCTTTTTCCAATTCCGTATTCGCTCATTAGTGATCGGGGAGTGGGGATCCGCAGAAAAGCCGGAGTGTTGTTTCTACGAGAACATCAACGGGGCGTGGCTCAGGCCGCTGAACCTCCATGGTCAGGAGCGCATTCAGAATCCCGCTGAGCTTGAGCGCCAACTCTTCACCCGTAGCCCCCACAAACTCGCCCGATGCCAGGCCGCTCTCAAAGGTCTCTACGAGCCCGGTCTGGTAACGATGGTACTTCGCCAGTACGCCCCGCCCGAACTGCGCCTGGAGGCGCATTTCAAAGCCGAGAGTCTCATTGACGAAGAGTTTCAGTAGCAGGGGGTTCTCCTCAAAATAGGAGAGTTGTTCACGGACTGCATTCTCAATCCTTTGCCGGGCCCCGTCCGCCCCCCCCAACGCGGCCTCTACCCGGTCCAGGAGTTCGGCGAGGTGCTGGTCAAGCATTTCCTGATAAAGCGCTTCCTTGCTTGAGAAATGGAGATAGAGCTTTCCTACGGAAAACTCGGCCGATTGGGCTACGTCCCGCATGGTGGCCGTGTGGAAGCCCTTTTCAACGAAAACCTGCATGGCGGCATTCAGTATGTCCCTGCGGTGGCGGGCTTCCTCGGCTTCCTGACGCGCTTTGCTGGCATAGCGAGGCATTCGTCAATATTATGAACATTGATTCATCATGTCAATAGGTATTCATATTAGCGAAACCTTCGGCTAGGATGGAAGGAGCCATAGCCAAGTTATTGGAGTTACATGCAAATTCCGCTACCGTTCGAATTTCGGTCGATCAGACATATCAATCAAGCAAACCTGAGGGCTCCGCGCAGGAGATGACCGCGCGTGAAACCTCTTCGCGAGTGAGCTCTCGGACCGCAGCCGGGCGACTTGTCCGGGTTCGCGCTGCTCGAACCGAACCCGAGCCGTTCCGAGCCGACGTTCGAACCGAATGGGCCGCACGCGGACCGCGCACGAGCGGGCGGAAAATTTTACCAGGCCGCGCGCGTTCCGATCCCGCATTTCCCAGCGCCGCGCCCGAGTGGCACCCGAAATCCCTCGTGCGGCAAGCGCTCCGCACGCGTACCGGAGGTTCTAGCACTCCAGCGCACCTCGCCGGGCCCCGTCGTGGTGGACGAAATGAGTTCGGAGGGGGCAAATCCCATTCCGGCAAGGGAACTGTGCAAGCGCGGTTCGCACAATGTTTAGCACGGTGCAAGGCCGAGCATTCCGGTTCGCGACGCACATGCG
Source organism: Chrysiogenia bacterium (assembly GCA_020434085.1). Lineage (NCBI taxonomy): Bacteria > Pseudomonadati > Chrysiogenota > Chrysiogenia > Chrysiogenia bacterium. The sequence continues at coordinate 63,952 of JAGRBM010000286.1, forward strand.
GTGAGAACCCGAACCCGGCATGGCTGGAAGGTGTTACCTATGTTAGGGATCGGACAACAGTCCACCACAGGGCCACCACGGAAGTGCCTAATTTTATTGAAAGATTAGCGAAGTGGTGGAGATGGTGGAGCTAGACGTGACGCGCCGGCGCGAAATTTAGCGGCAGGGAAGCACGCGCGTACAAACTACCGTTTTCCACGTGAGCCCACGCAAGGGATATTTTTGTTCACCCCCGCGCGGCGCATTCTTGGGGCATGGCTACCCCGCTCCCAGTGCCGCAGTTCGAATTCTCGCGCGAAGAGATCGCCGCGCTGGCGGAGGTTTTCGCGCTGCTGCTAGAATGGGACGCGGAGGAGCGGGCGCACAAGCCCGCACAAAGCCATGAACAACCAATCCCTGAGTGCGACTGATCTTCCTTCCTGGCTCGGCGCGAGCCGCAGGGCCGTGGGCATCGTCCGCGTCTCTTCCCACAAGCAAGGCGACGGGAATTCCCCCGATGTGCAACGCGCGGGAATCGAGCGCTACGCCACGAGTCTTGGACTTGATCTGACCGGCATTGAGATCATTGAGGAATCGGCGAAGAGCTCATCAAGCCGGAAGAAATTCCACGAGGCCATGGCTCGCGCCAGACGAAAGCGCGTCCGGCACCTCGTCTTCTGGGTCTGGGACCGCATCGCCCGAAACTATACCGACGTCGAGAAGCTTGAGGAACAGGTCCGCGACGATCTCTTCGTCCTGCACGTCGCCAACGAGCGGCGCGTACTTCACGCGCTCAGCACCGATTCCGAGTGGCTGACAGCCGATGTGAACACGCTCACGAGCAAACACTATTCGAGAGAGCTTCGACGCCGGGCCATCGAGAGCATGGCCGAGAAGGCCCGGGCCGGGTGGTTCCCCATGAAGGCACCGCTCGGATATCGCAATGCCAAGGCTCGCACCGCCGGAGGCGGGATCAAGGACCGCGGCGGCACCATCGAGACGGTTCCCGAGCAGAAAGCACTCGTCCGCCGCATGGCGGCGCTACGGATCGATGGCTACAGCCTCGACCGGATTGCGACAAAGGTGCTCGAAGAAGGCCTCGTGCCCCGCTCCCATGAACGGGGTTTCAAAGGCCCCGGCGCGGTTTCCAGGGTCGAGAGCATCCTCAAGAATCCCTTTTACCGGGGCGAGTTTCTCTGGCGCGGCGACGTCTACGAAGGAAGGCACGAAGCCTTCTTCACCCAGTCCGAATGGGAAGCCCTGCAGGCGACATTCGGGACAATCCCGGCGCATACCAAGCGCACCCGCCATTCCGCGCTCGGCGGCTGGCTCACCTGCGCCGACTGCGGCTGCCGGATCACCTACGATCCCAAGAAGAAAGCCAGCGGCATCGTCTACCACTACTACCGCTGCGCCAACGGCAGGAAAGCACACGAGAAACTCGTCTACGCGAGCGAGGAACAGATTCTCACGAACTTTGAGAGTGCCCTCGACTCCATCGCAATCCCCGAAGCCCTCGCGCGGGATATCGCCGACTACCTGGGCAAAACGCAGAAGGACTCCCGCGCGGAAAGCCGCCGCGAGGCGGCGAGGCTGGAGCGCGAAATCGACGCGCTGGAGGCAAAGGAAGACGCCCTCTACGACGACTTCCGCGCCGGGTTCATGGACGAGGTCGCCTACAAGCGCCGCCTCGAAAAACTCCGCGCGGACAATCGCCGTGCCGAAGAAGCAATGGCCCGCACCAGATCCGGCAACCACGCCGACGAACTCATCACGGCCAAGAGAATTTTAGAACTCGCCAGCCGAGCGAAATCACTCTGGAAATCCCGGAATGCCCATGAAAAGCGTCAGCTCCTCGAAAAGCTGCTTTCGAACCCGCAATGGGACGGCGCAAGTGCGCGATATGATTTGAAGAAACCCTTCGCGGTGCTGGCGAAAATGCGCACGGATGGTGAATGGCGCGCCA
>JAGRBM010000287.1 GCA_020434085.1 Chrysiogenia bacterium
TCAGCTCGGAAATGTCCTGGAAAATGATCACGCAGCCCTGGTCGGGTTCTCCCTCGCGCACGATGGGGGCGGCATTGCCGCGCACGTCGAGTTCGCCGATGCGGGTCACGAATTCCTCGATGCCCGGCTTTCGTGCACGCTCGGGTTTGTCTGCCTTCTCCGCACTCGCCTCTTCCTCGTCCCCCTCGGCGACCATCCGTTCCAACGCGCCGGCGAGGCCGTCGATGTGCAGCTCCGCTACCTGCGTGCCGATCAGCTCCCGCGAAGACTTCTGGAGCATGAGCTCGGCAATGCGGTTGGCAAACATGATCCGGTCAGCGGCATCGAGCACGATAACCCCCTCGCCCAGGGATAGGAGAATCGTCTCGATTCGCTGGCGCTCGACCGAGAGTTCGATGTTCTTCCCTTCGATGGCGCGCTTGAGGTCCAGCTCCAGCGCCATGCGCTCGAGAGTGATGCGCTGGCGGTTCACGAAGTTCGAGACCACGAGCGCTACGAACAGGGTGACCGTCAGGGTCACCACCAGAATCACCAGCGTCTCGCCGCGCAGTTTGCGCAGCGCGCCCAGCATAGTGCCGGTCGAGATGACGCGCGCCACCACCCAGTCGCGACCGGGCACGCGCTCGGTCACCACGTAGTTCGATCCACCCGGCAGGTTGATGCGGTACCAGCGCTGCTCGGGGCTGCTCTGCCCGAAGAGCTCGCCGAAGAGCCCGACGTCGTAGCCCACGTAGTCGTCATTGCCGTGGGCGAGAATCAGGCCGTTTCCGGACGCGATGAAGTCCCACGCGCCGGGGGCGGCATATCCACGGAAGAAGCGTGTGAGCCGCGAGGTTGGAAACAGGGCTTCGACATAGCCCACCGGCTGTCCACCCGCATCCCGCACCACGGCGGCGAAGAGGATCTCGGGCTGGTTTTCCGGGCGGTCGCCACGAATGCGGAGCTGGCGCTCGAATTCATAGAAGAGCGAGCCGTGCGAGAGGAAGTTCTCATTGAGCGCGATACTCCCGCCCGAAGAGTTCAGCAGCCGCTCACGCTCGCTGCGATCAAGGCTCTGCAGGGCCGGCTCGGTTCCCGGCTGGGCGTAGACGTGCAGCACCTCACCACCGGTCGTATAGAAGCCCACCGACTTGAAGTCTTCGAGCAGGAACTGATGGGGAATCGAGGCGAGCGCCTGCACCGGATCGGCCGGATACGCGAGCGCGGAGTAGAGTTCCATCGTGGCGAGCGACTTCACCTGCCGATCGAGCCGCTCCAGGTAGCTGTGAACATCGCTCGTGATTTTCGCCGCCTCGCCGCGGTAGCGGCCCAGCGCCTCACCCAGCAGGCGGTCGCGCAGCAGGTAGTTGAAGCTCAGCGCCACGCTCACGGTTGAGAGCGCGACGAAGCCGAAGAGCAGCACGCGAAAGACCCGCGCGCGCACGCCGATCTCGTCGAGGTTCGAGAGCGCCAGCGCCCCCGACACCGAGGCTACCGAGATGGCAAAGTGCGTGAGCGCTTCGAAGGCAGTCCGGACTTCGGCCGGCAGATCCTGGGTCTGCGCAAGCTCCATGCTCTGGCGAAGCACCAGCATCAGCGCCGCAAAGACTACCAGGCGCCGCGCCTTCTGCGCCCGCGCGAGCACCCAGCCCAGGCAGACCAGCGCGATCACCAGCTTCATCGCCACGAAGAAGAGCTCGGCCTCGGGACGGAAGATGAAACTCACCGGCAGCAGGGCGCTGCGCTGGATGCCGCCGAGGCCGGCCACGCCGCCCACCACCAGCACAAGCACGCCGATGCTCCAGAAGTAGGAACGCGAGCGCCGCTCGTTGATCCACTCGACTACGGCGGTCGTCACCAGCCAGAAGCCCAGCAGTTCGAAGAGCAGGTTGAGGTACTGATAAAGCGGCGGCGTCACCGGATACTGGTGGAACAGAACGAAGGTCGACTGCCAGGTCTCCACGCTCAGCGAGACAAAAAAGAACGCGTACCCGATCAGGAAGAGCGCGGCGGTTCTGCGCGCAAGCAGGTGCAGTCCGCTCAGCAACAACGGCAGCGCCATTGCCAGCGAGAGCAGTGCGAGCACGTCCAGCAGGTTGGCGAACTCGATCGATTGGAAGAAATTCTCGGTCATCGCCGCCTGTCCGCGTTCCGGGCCTCACCCGGACGGCCCGTGCTCGCAAGCGCGGCAAACCACCCGGGGCCTAGAACAGATCCAGATCCAGTACGGTCAGTGTAACATCGGAAGGCAGCATCTTCGACTGTTCGTGGCTGCGCTCGCCGAGCACCCGCGAGAGGGCATTGGTGCTGGCGAAGGGCCGGCCCTCTCCGACGAAATAATCGGCGGCAACCGCCACTTTGGCGGCGCCGGCCTTGCGGGCGTCCACGAGGGCGCAAATCAGCCGATCGGCGGCCTCGTTGGCGCCCACGCCCTTGAGGCTGCCCACACCGCTCACCACGGCGGAGGCGCTGGCCAGCTTGGGAGCGTTGAGCAGCAGCGTCCGATCGCCCTGGGCGCCCGAACACTTGCGGCCGCGCAGCAATGCCGAGAGCTTGCCGCCAAGACGCCAGTCGGCGAGACCGGTTGATCCCTCCAGCGGGCCCACGCCTTCGGGCACGGCGAGAACAAGCAGCTCGGCTTCGATCTCGTCGATGGGGGCTTTGCTGACGTGGAAGGTGGCCATGCGCGTCGGAATTCCCTGAGCTTACTTGGCGTCGGCTGCGTCCTTGGCCGCGCGCACTTCGCGCGCGACGCGGTCGAGAATGCCGTTCACGAAGCTCGGCGTGTCCTTGTCCCCGAAGCGCTTGGCCAGAGTGACAGCCTCGTTGATGATGACGCCGACCGGCGTCTCGGATTCGAACATCAGTTCCCAGGTGGAGAGACGAAGCAGGTTGCGGTCGACATCGGCCATGCGGGAGATGTCCCACTTTTCGGCCGCGCTACTCAGCGCCGCATCGATCTCGGCGCGGCTTGCCGATACGCCCTCGACCAGGGTCGCGGCATAGGCCTCGCTCACCGGGCCGAGCGGTTCGCCGCGGTGGACCTGGGTGAGCAGCTCGCGGATATCGCCCTGCTTTTCCCAGTTGCTCAAATCGA
>JAGRBM010000288.1 GCA_020434085.1 Chrysiogenia bacterium
ACCCGACCGGCGCCGAGCTGGGCAATGAGCTCGCGGGTGCGAGAGAGCGTAAACGCATCGAAGCGCTTGAGGTGGACGTTGACGCCGAAGGCATCCCTGATCTCGAGCGCTGCCGCGGCGTGGATCGTCATGGTCTGCCTCGCCTCAGTCGGGAAAAATCTTGCGCGGATTGAGAATGCCCTGCGGGTCGAAGCTCGCCTTGATGCGCTTCATCAATGAGAGCCCCGCCTCATCGAAGGCCATGGGGAGAAATTGGCGCTGAACCCAGCCGATGCCGTGTTCGCCGCTGATGCGGCCGCCCAGTGCGATGATCGTCTCGAAGAGCTGGCGCTCGGTAGCGTCCCTTCGCTTGATCCATTCGTCGTCACTCAAATCTCCGCGCAGGATGTTCACGTGGAGGTTGCCGTCGGCGGCGTGGCCATAGCAGATCGCGGTGAGCCCGTTGGCCTCGGCGGCGGCGCGGGCGGCGCGCACCGAGTCGGCGAGCCGGGCGCGCGGCACGACGGTGTCGGCCTCTTTATAGACCGAGCGGTGCTTGACCGCCTCCCCCACGGCGCGGCGCACGTCCCAGAGCCTGCGCTGCTCGGTCGCATCGCGCGCGGCAAGAATTTCCCCGGCGCCGATGCTCTCCAGCAACTCGCCCAGCGCGGCAGCCTGCTCGAGAAGCAGCTCGCCGTCGTTTCCATCGAACTCGATGAACAGGAGCGCCGCCTTGCCCGCGAGCTGGGGCGGCACGTCGTGAATTTCCTCGACGGCCTTGAGCGCGTTCTCTTCGAGAATCTCTACGGCCGAGGGGGCAAAGCCCTCGCGGAAGATCGCCTGCACCGCCTCGGCAGCGGCATCGAGCGATACAAAGGGCGCGGCCAGCGTAACGGTCTCTTTGGGCAGCGGGATGAGCTTGAGCGTTGCCGCCGTCACGATGGCCAGGGTTCCCTCCGAGCCGATCAACAATTGCGTGAGGTTGTAGCCGGTGACGTCCTTTCGGTTGGCGCCGCCTGTGCAGATGATCTCTCCGCCGGAGAGCACGGCTTCCAGGCCCATCACCCACTGGCGCGTGGGACCGTACTTGCACGAGCGCGGGCCGGCCGAGTCCTCGGCGATATTGCCGCCGATGTAGCAGCTCTCCTGGCTGGAGGGATCGGGCGGATAGAAGAGCTTTACCTCTTCAGCGGCGCGGTGAATCTCGGCCACGCTCACGCCGGCCTCGACCTCCATGGTGAGGTTGCCGGTATCGACCTTGCGGATTTTCGTGAACTTCTCGAGCGAGAGGCTGATCCCCCCGCACACGGGGAGCGCGCCGCCAGAGAGGCCCGTGCCCCCGCCGCGCGGGGTGACGGGAATCCGATGCGCGCTTGCCAGCTTCATCAGCGCACTGACCTGCTGCGCACTCTCGGGGATCGCCACGATTTCGGGCGCGAAATGGAGGTTCTCGGTCTCGTCGCGGCCGTATTTCTCGATGGCCGATTCATCGGCGCGCAGGCCCCGCTCGCCGAGAATGGCGCGCAGCTTGGCCGCGATTTCGGGCGTAATTTTCGCGTAGTCGCTCATTGCTTCCCCGGGCGGGCCCTCGCCCGCTACTTCGCGAGCGAGTATACGAAGCGCAGGGCGCGCGACAAAGGGCGCGCGCAATTTCCCGAGGCACCATGAGCAAACCGCCCCAGCTCGATCTGTTCGGCGCCGCCCCAAAGAAGGCGGGCAAGGAGCCCGTCGGCCCGGCGGCCCTCTCGGAAGAGATTCGCGCGCTCGGCAAGGCGCTTCCCCCGAAGCTCTACCTGGGCACGTCCTCCTGGAGCTTTCCCGGCTGGGAGGGGATCGTCTACGACCGCAAGGCCAGCCACGCCGAGCTCGCGCGCGAGGGGTTGGCCGCCTATGGGCGCCACCCGCTGCTTCGCACCGTGGGGATCGACCGCACCTACTACGCCCCCATCGAAAAGAGTGTCTACGCCGAATACGCCGGGCAGGTACCCGCGGACTTCCGCTTTCTTGCCAAGGCGAGCGAGGCGCTCACCGTGGCGCGCTATCCCGACCACGCCCGCTACGGCTCGCGCCGGGGACAGAAGAACCCGGACTTCCTGAGTCTCTCCTACGCCGAGGACTACGTGGTGGGCCCCTTCATGGAGGGCCTGCGTGAGAAGGCCGGCGTGCTGCTCTTGCAGTTCGCGCCGCAGGACGTATCCGCCATGGGCGGCGCGGCAGGCTTTGCAGACCGCATCCACGAGCTCCTCGCGCGCCTTCCAAAGGGCCCGGTCTACGCCGTGGAGATCCGCAACAAGGAGCTGCTCACGCCGCAGTACCGCGAGGCGCTGGGGGCCGCGGGCGCCGTGCACTGCCTCAACATCCACCCGGCGATGCCGGGAATATCCGCGCAGGCCGAGATGGCGCTCAGCGAAAAGGCCCCGGCGCTCGTGTGCCGCTGGATGCTCGCTCCGGGGCTCACCTACGACACGGCCAAGAACCGTTACGAGCCCTTCGACGAACTCGTCGACGAAGCCCCGCAGACGCGCCTCGATATTGCGCGCGAAGTCATTCGGAAGCTCAAGGCCGGCACTCCCGCCTACGTCATCGCCAACAACAAGGCCGAGGGCAGCTCCCCGCTCACGCTCATCAAACTGGCGGGGGAGGTTCTGCGGGAGGTATGAATTGCGCCCATCCCGTTCGTCCTGAGTGTTTCGCAAAGCAAAACGTATCGAAGGGCAAACGGGCCTCGGAACATTGAGGCTGACGTGCGCCCTTCGATACGCATTGCGTTGCGCAATGCTACTCAGGACGAACGGAAACGACTTCACGAACAAGAAAAGCCCCGCCTTCCGGCGGGGCTTTCGCTTCTATTTCACAAAACTCAGGCGGCCACGTAGTGTCGTACTTCCACTTCCACACCTGCCGTCGCAGCCGTTTGAGCCTGGGATAGAAGGGACGCGCTGACTTCCTCGCTCACCAGCGCCTCGCCGCAGTTGACGCATACCTCGGCGGGGACGTCCTTGAACACGACTGTCGTTTCGCCGCGCTCAAGCGTCACCGTTGTTGTACCCTCCCGGGTCTCACCGTGCTTGCAGAATGGACACTTCATGTCTTCACTCCTGCGAAAACCTTCGTCCCAAAGATCTGGATCAGGTTCGTAACAGGTTACAACTATAGCAACTTCGGGTGCCATTGCGAAAACCACGTGAATCGCCCGCCCCGAGGGACTACCCAGCATCAAGCGACTCGGATAAGGTCAATCATCAGGGTAGTCCTCAATCACCTCGCCCGTCTTCAGCACGGCGGTAATGTCCTCCACGGAAATCTCTCGCTCGAACATGCGTCTGAGCGCATGCGTGCTGAAGCGAAGCTCCACTCCCTCAGATCCCCCCCTGCGCCCGGATCTTCACCTGGCGGCGGTAGTCCATGCGGTTGACCGCATCCAGGAAGGAGAGCGCAGAGGCGACCATGATGTCGGGGTGCGTGCCGCGCCCGCGCACGAGGCGGCCGTCCTCTTCGACGCCGACGGTGACGTCGCCCTGCGCGTCCGTGCCGCCGGAGATTGCTTTGACCACGTAGCTCGTCACCCGGCCGCCAAAGCCCGTGAGCTCCTTGATTGCGGCCAGCGCCGCGTCCACCGGACCGTCGCCGAAGGCTGAGCCCGTCTTTTCCTCGCCGTCGATCGCCAGCGTCACCGTGGCCGAGGGACGGATGTCCGTGCCCGAGCTGCAGTTGACGTGGATGAGCTTGTAGCGACTCTCGATCTGGATGAGCTCGTCGGCCACGATGCGCTCAAGATCCTCGTCGTAGACTTCCTTTTTCAGGTCGGCAAGGCGCTTGAATTTGTGGAAGGCCTCTTCGGTCTGCTCCGCGCTCAGCTCGAAGCCCAGTTCTTTCAGGCGGTCCTTGAAGGCATGGCGGCCCGAGTGCTTGCCCAGCACGAGCTGGTTGGTGGGAATGCCCACCGACTCGGGGGTCATAATCTCGTAGGTGAGCTTGTTGGCCAGCACGCCGTGCTGGTGGATGCCCGCCTCATGGGCGAATGCATTGGCCCCCACAATCGCCTTGTTGGGCTGGACGTTGATACCGGTGATGGAACTGAGCAACCGCGAGCTCGGGTAGATCTGGTCGGTCTTCACGTCGGTGTGGTAGCCGAAATACTCGGCGCGCGTGGCCAGCGACATGACGATCTCTTCCATGGAGGCGTTGCCCGCGCGCTCGCCGATGCCGTTGACCGTGCACTCGACCTGGCGCGCCCCCGCGCGCACGGCAGCCAGGGAGTTGGCGACGCCAAGGCCCAGGTCGTTGTGGCAGTGGACGGAGATGATCACGTCCTTGTCACCGACCACTTCGTCCTTGACGCGGGCGATGAGCTCGCCGAATTCCCACGGCGTCGTGTAGCCCACCGTATCGGGCACATTGAGCACGTGGGCGCCGGCTTCCACGGCGCGCTTGAAGACCTCCACCAGATAGTCGGGATCCGAGCGCGTGGCGTCCTCGGCGCTGAACTCCACCCACTCGGTGTGGGAACGGGCGCGCTCGACGGCGCGCGAAGCATCGTCGAGCACCTGCTCGCGGCTCATCTTGAGCTTGTGCTGGAGATGAATGTCGCTGGTGGCGATGAAGGTGTGAATCCCCCACCTGCCCGAGGGACGCAGCGCTTCGGCCGCGCGGTCGATGTCGGGAAACTGGGCACGCGAGAGGCCCATGAGGCGCGGCCCCTCCACACGCTGCGCAATGGCGCGCACCGCTTCGTAGTCGCCCTCGGAGGCGATGGGGAATCCGCACTCGATCAGATCGGCACCCAGGCGCGCAAGCTGCTCGGCCATGCGGACCTTTTCCTCCACGTTCATCGAGCAGCCCGGTGACTGCTCCCCATCGCGCAGGGTGGTGTCGAAGATGTAGACCTTCTCGCTCATCGTTTTCTTGGCTCCGTGTGTTTCCGAAGGCCCCCAAAGAGTACCGGACACCTACGAAAAAGGCCCCCGGTCTCCGGGGGCCCTCTGTGCTTACAAGTTCGCTGATTTCAGCTCAAGACACAAAGGGCTCCCGTCCGCTGAGAAGCAGACCCGGGAGCAGTAGGTTGAGCGTCTTGTGCTGCATGTTTCCTCACGGCCTTTTCGAGCGCCGTTTTGCCAATGCTACGGATTTTTGAGATTTTTGCAAGCCCCCTGTCCCAATTAGGGGCTCTTTGTTCCCTGCCGGAGCGGCCAGGCTCGTGCGGCCGCCCCCTCTGTCCTTCCGACTTCGCCAAGGCTACGTCGGACAAAACCGGACATCTCCCCCGCATGCGGGGGAGAGAGAGCGGAAGAAGCTTCTTATTCCATCTCGGGCAGGTCGTCGCCGCCCACCAGATCGTCGTCGTCTTCGTCGGGTCGGCGCCCGGCGGAGATCATCCACATCAGCAGGCCGCCCAGCACATAGAGATAGATCGTGCCGAAGAAGAACCACACCGGCTGAATGGCCAGCAGGGCGAGCAGCAGGACGAAGAAGACGAGCACGCGAAAGCGGCTGCGGTCAACGAAATTGATTTCCTTGGGGCTCTTGAACGGGATCTCGCTGACCATCAGCAGGCCCGCCACGTAGACCAGCACCATGTAGGCCGGATGGCGCAGCGTCCCCTCAATGCCGTTGATCCCGAAGCGATCGAAGAACTCCAGGTGCTGCTGGTGGAGCAGCACCGGCGTAATGACCAGGCCCGCCGCCGCCGGGGAGGCAAGGCCCATGAAGTAATCCTTGCCCTCGCCCTCTTCCTGCTGGATGTTGAAGCGTCCCAGACGAATGGCGGCGCACACCACGTAGAGGAAGGCGCCGACCCAGCCCCAGCGCTGGTAGGGAAAGAGCGACCAGTTGTAGGCGAGAATCGCCGGCGCCACGCCAAAGGAGATGAGGTCGCTGAGCGAGTCGTATTGCACGCCGAACTCGCTGGTGGTGTTCGTCATGCGAGCCACGCGCCCGTCGAGACCGTCGAAGATCCCGGCGATCACGATGGCCCAGGCCGCTTCCCAGAAGCGCAGGTCGATCGAAGCGATGATGGCATAGAAGCCCGAGAACATGCTCGCCGTGGTAAGCAGCGCGGGCAGCACATAAATGCCGCGGCGCCGCGCGTTCTCCCGCGCCTTGGCCCGTCGGGCCTTGATCCTTGAAAGCGATGATTCTCCGGCCATGGTGGGTCCGAGTATATCCCTGCGGGTTAGAAAGATAAAAGGGCCTCAGGTGAACGGTTTTGCGGCAACATCCACCATCGCCGCGAGGCCCCCCGGCTCCTCAACGTGCACGTGCACGATTCCATGCTCCCGGCGGCCCAAAACGAAGGGGCGGGAAAACCCCGCCCCTCCAGCATTTGAGCTGATTGGCCGGCCCTAGTTCTTGGTCTTGTCGACGATCTTCTTGTCGGCGATCCAGGCCATCATGTTGCGCAGGTCACCGCCCACCTTCTCGATGGGGTGGTCTTCGCCGCGCTTGAGCAGCGCGTTGAAGCTCGGGCGGCCGGCCTGGCACTCGAGGATCCATTCCCTGGCGAACTTGCCGGTCTGGATCTCGTCGAGGATCTTCTTCATTTCCTTCTTGGTCTCGTCGGTGACGATGCGCGGGCCGCGCGTGATGTCGCCGTACTTGGCCGTGTTGGAAATCGAGTAGCGCATGTTGGCGATGCCGCCTTCGTAGATCAGGTCCACGATGAGCTTCACTTCGTGGAGGCACTCGAAGTAGGCCATCTCGGGGGCGTATCCGGCCTCGACGAGGGTCTCGAAACCGGCCTGAATGAGATGGCTCACGCCGCCGCAAAGCACGGCCTGCTCGCCGAAGAGGTCGGTCTCGCACTCTTCACGGAAGTTGGTTTCGATGATGCCGGCGCGGCCGCCGCCGATGGCGCTGGCGTAGGCCATGGCCACTTCCTTGGTGTCCTTGGCCGCGTCCTGCTGAACGGCGATGAGGCAGGGAACGCCGCTGCCCTGGGTGTAGGTGCTCCGCACGAGATGACCCGGGCCCTTGGGCGCGATCATCATCACGTTGATGTCCTCGTGGGGGACGACCTGGCCGAAGTGGATCGAGAAGCCGTGACCGAAGGCAAGGTAGGCACCGGCCTTGAGGTTGGGCTCGATCTCGCTCGCAAATACTTCGCCGTGGGTCTCGTCGGGCAGCAGGCACATGACGACGTCGGCGTCCTTGACGGCGCGGCCGACGGTATCGACGGTCAGGCCGGAGTTTTCGGCCTTCTTCCAGGACGAGGAACCCTCGCGCAGGCCGACGACCACGTTGCAGCCCGACTCCTTGAGGTTGAGCGAGTGGGCGTGGCCCTGGCTGCCGTAGCCGATGACGGCAATTTTCTTGCCCTTGATCTTGCTGAGATCAGCGTCTTTGTCGTAGTAAACTTTCATTGCAACAAGGCTCCCTTGCCTGGAATGGATTCTCTTAAAATTTCGGGCCTGAGCCCGCTTTGGAGGCGTTCTTTGAGCCGCCGGAGGCCCGATCATTCGAGCCGCTCCCGGCGCCCCCGGGCTCCGAAGGGGCCCTATCGTAGGCGCCCACGGAGGCCTGTCAAGCCGCAGGGTGCCCTTTCGGGCCCTGCCCTGCTTTTGGGCTTATTTCGCCCCTCGGGTGATGGCTGTGACCCCAGTGCGGACCACTTCCTTGATCCCGTGGGGTCGCAGCAGCTCGATGGCGGCGCCGACCTTGTCCTGGCTGCCGGTGAACTCGATGGTGTAGGTCGTCGCCGACACATCGATGATCTTCCCGCGGAAGATGTCGGCGATGCGCAGCACCTCGGCGCGCTTGTCCTCGACGGCCTTGACCTTGATAAGCACCATCTCGCGCTCAACGTGGGGGGACTCGGTCACGTCCGAGACCTTCACCGTCGAGATGAGCTTGTTGAGCTGCTTGGTGATCTGCTCGATGATCTTCTCGTCGCCGCTGGTGACGATCGTCATGCGCGAGACCGCGGGCTCGAGCGTCGGGGCCACGTTGAGCGACTCGATGTTGTAGCCGCGCGCCGAGAAGAGGTTCGCCACGCGCGCGAGCACGCCGAACTCGTTGTTCACAAGAAGTGTCAGTGTGTGTTTCATAACCCGTATCCTGGTATCGGTTCTCCCGGGACGCCGCCGATTTCACGCCAGCCGCACTTGAATACGCGCTCAAGACGCGTCCCGTGAGTGAGTTGTATGTGGTGCGCGGCGCCGGAGGATCGCTCCGGCAGCCGCGCCCCTGAAAATCCTGTCCGCTCTCCCCTCTCCCTTTCAGGGAGAGGGAGGAGCGAAGCGGAGGGTGAGGGTGCAATGGTGCAACTCTCCACCCTCACCCGCCCTGCGGGCACCCTCTCCCTGAAAGGGAGAGGGGAAAATCGAACCCAAGCTATCTTACGCCGGTGGTTCGAACACCAGCATCTCGTCGAGCGCGCCGCCGGCGGGCACCATGGGATAGACATTCTCGTCCTGCGTGACGCGCACGTTCACCATGGCCGGTTGCGGCGATGCGAGCGCTTCTTCGGCAACTTTTTCGAAGTTCTCGACCTTGTCGACGTCGAACCCGATGGCTCCGAAGGCCTCGGCCAGCTTCACCCACTCGGGCTCCTTCTGCCAGAGCACCTCGGAGTAGCGCTTCTCGTAGAAGAACTCCTGCCACTGGCGCACCATTCCCAGGCACGAGTTGTTGGCAATGAATATCTTGATGGGCAGCTTGTACTCGGCGGCCACGATGAGTTCCTGGATGCACATCTGGATGCAGCCGTCGCCGGCGATGCAGAGCACCAGGTCGTCGGGGCACGCGAACTGCGCGCCGATGGCCGCGGGCAGCGAGAAGCCCATGGTCCCAAGGCCGCCGGAGTTGAGCCACTTGCGCGGCTTCTGGAACTTGAAGTACTGCGCCGCCCACATCTGGTGCTGGCCCACGTCGGCCACGACAATGGGATCGCGATCCTTTGTGAGGCGCTGGAGTTCTTCGATCATGAACTGCGGCTTGATGGCCCCGGTCTCATTGTGGGTATAGGCAAGCGGGTGCGTGGCCTCCCACTTGGCGATCTGCTCATGCCAGGGAGCGATCTGCTTGTGGAAGGCTTCGGTCTTCTTGGAATCGGGCAGCACTTCGTTGAACTGTTCGAGCACCACGCGCGCGTCACCCACGATGGGGATCTGAATCTCCACGTTCTTGGAGATGCTTGCCGGGTCGACGTCCACGTGGATGAAGTCGGCATGAACGGCGAATTTCTCCAGCTTGCCGGTCACGCGATCGTCGAAGCGCACGCCCACGGCCATGATCACGTCGGCGTTGCTCATGGCCATGTTGGCACGGTAGGTCCCGTGCATCCCCAGCATGTCGAGCGAGAGCGGAGCACCCATGGGGAAGCATCCGAGCCCCATCAGCGTCTGGGTCACCGGGATGTTGAGCGCGCGGGCAAACTTGCTGAGTTCCTCGGCGCCGTTGGAGAGGATCACGCCGCCCCCCACGTAGAGCACGGGCTTTTTCGCGCGCAGGAGCCGGTCCATGGCCTTCTTGACCTGCTTCATGTGGCCCTGAACGGTGGGCTTGTAGCTGGGAATGTCCACGCTCTCGGGCCAGTGGAACTTGCACTTGTCGGCGGTGATGTCCTTGGGAATGTCCACCACCACCGGGCCCGGGCGACCGGTGCTCGCAATGTAGAAGGCTTCGCGGATGATGCGCGCCAGGTCCTTCACATCGGTCACCATGAAGTTGTGCTTGGTCACCGGGCGGGTGATGCCGAGCGTGTCGGCCTCCTGGAAGGCGTCGTTGCCGATGAGCGTGCTGGGCACCTGCCCGGTAAAGCACACCATCGGGATCGAATCCATGTAGGCGGTGGCAAGACCCGTGACCGCGTTGGTCGCGCCGGGGCCGGAAGTAACGAGCGCAACGCCCACCTTCCCGCTCGCGCGCGCGTAGCCATCGGCCATGTGCACCGCGCCCTGTTCGTGGCGGGTGAGCACATGATTCATCTTGCGCTTGTAGATCTCATCGTAGATGTGGAGAACCGCCCCTCCGGGATACCCGAAGAAGGTGTCCACACCCTCGCGTGTCAGTGATTCACAAAAAATCTCGGCGCCGGTCATTTCCATCCGAAACACCCTCCGGCCGGGCGGGATCTCCGCACGGCCACTCGAAGTTTTCACCGCGGATGCTGCCGCGGCAGGCAAAGGCTGTGATCGCTGGATTTGCGCGAGGGGCCCGGTAGCCGGACTCGCACGTAACTCCACGAGGTATTTCACAGCCCCACACAGGGGAAACGGACAGGCTGTTCCGGCAAGGAAAGCGCCTGCCCTGCAGAGCTTCTTTGTATACCGCGGCAAAAAGCTTGTCAAACCGGTGGGTTATGGAAGTGGGTAGCCGGGAATGCTGGAGGGGCAGAGTTTTTGCCACAGATGGCCACGGATGAACACGGATGGAGATAACAAATAGGACTTCAGGCCGAGAATCCGAAAGATCTGACTCCGGCCCCCTTGTTCATCTTTCCTTCATCTGTGTTCATCCGTGGCCATCTGTGGTTTCAAACTCCGACTGGTTGCCAACTGATTACCCCGTCACTAAAACCAGAAGGGCCTACCGGGCATGGAGCGCTTTTGATGAGTGAAGCAATCGGGACCGAGCTGACGGAGATTCGCGAGGGCCATGAGTTCGACAAGGCCGCGCTGGAGTCCTACCTCAAGGCCAACGTCGAGGGCTTTTCCGGGCCGCTGGAAATCCGCCAGTTCGAGGGCGGGCAGTCCAATCCGACCTTCTTTCTGAAGGGTGGCGACGTGGAATACGTCATGCGCAAGAAACCCCCGGGCAAGCTCCTGCCTTCGGCCCATGCGGTCGACCGCGAGTACCGCGTGCTCAAGGCCCTTCAGGGCAGCGAGGTCCCGGTCCCGAAGGTCTACTGCCTGTGCGAGGACGAGTCGGTCATCGGCCAGGCCTTCTACGTCATGGAGTTCCGCAAGGGCCGCATCTTCCGCGACTCGAAGATGCCCGAGGTGAAAGACCCCAAAGAGCGCGAGGCCATCTGGTACAGCATGGGCGATACCATGGCCGCGCTGCACAAGGTGGACTACGACGCCGTGGGGCTCGAGGGCTACGGCAAGGTCGGCCACTACATGGAACGCCAGCTCAGCCGGTGGACCAAGCAGTACGAGGCGAGCAAGACCGACGAGGTCGAACCCATGAACCTGCTGCTCGACTGGCTTCCCAAAAACATTCCCGCAAATGACGAGACGGCCATCGCCCACGGCGACTTCCGTCTGGAGAACATGATCGTCCACCCCACCGAGCCCCGCGTGATCGCCGTGCTCGACTGGGAGCTCTCGACCCTCGGCCACCCGCTCGCCGACCTGGCCTACAACTGCATGCTCTATCACCTTCCCGCCATGCCCGGCGCCGGCGCCTCCAACGGATTCCTTGGAACGAACCTCAAGGAGCTCGGCATTCCGAGCGAAGAGGACTACCTGGCGCGCTACTGCGAGAAGACCGGGCGCGACTGCCTTCCCGAGTTCGATTTCTTCGTCGCCTTCTCGATGTTCCGCCTGGCGGCCATCGTGCAGGGCGTCTACAAGCGCGGCCTCGACGGCAACGCCAGTTCCCAGAAGGCGCTCAGCTACGGCCCCGTCGTGAAGTTCCTCTCCGACGCCGCCGTGCAGCAGGTGAAGCACCGCATGTAGGGCGCGCAGCTTGCCGATTCAGGGCGGGGTTCTCCCCCGCCCTTTTTGTATTTAGTGAAGCGCGGATTTCAGGCCGATGATCGCCGCGCCGACAAGCGCGGCCAGCACGCCCGCGCCGATCCCCCGCCAGATAGAGCCCTTGTAGCGACGCATGGACTCGAAGCCCATGACGAACAAGATGAGCAGCGTCACCGCCTCGGCCAGCCGGAAGGCCGCCCGCAGGGGAACGAGCTCCGCGGCCGCAAGAGCGAAAATTGAGCACATCGGAATCAGGCTGAGCAGGACGGCCAGTGTCTCGATGACGATCTGCTTGCGATCGGTGGGCGGCATGCTCTGGCGCTGCACCGACTTGCCCAGCAGGTCGGCGTAGAGCTTGGCCAACCACACGGCCATGACCGTCACCGAAATGGAGACAATTGCCTCCCAGGGCGTGCTGCCGCGCTCTTCGAGCGCCGCCAGCAGCGATGCCGCGATGATCTGGCCATAAATGGCCTTGGAGGGATGGGCACGGCGAATGAATTCTTCGACCCGCGCCACGGAGATGATCGAGCCGCGATACTCGCCCATGCTCCCAAGCATAGCCCCCTGCCCGCGCCGCGCAAAAGCGAGGCCGCCCCATTGGCGCCGCGCCCGGCGGCGATTACTCGTAGAGGCAGAGCCGAAAGGAAGTGCCATGGCCGAGCCCCTGAGCAGCGAGCAACTCGACGACCCGGTCGTCCTCCACATGAATCCCACCGAGGTTACCGTGCGCCCCGAGCAGAGCGTCGCCCAGGCACTCGAGAGCGTGCGCAAGGCGCGGCCCTCCAAGCGCATCGTCTACATCTACGTGGTCGATGACGAGGGAGTCCTGCGCGGCGTGGTGCCCACGCGCGCGTTGCTGGTCAATGACCTGGATCGAAGCATCGCCGAGATCATGGACACCCGAATTGTGAGCGTCTCCGACCGGGCCACCGTGATGATCGCCTGCGAGCAATTTCTCTTTCACCGCTATCTGGCTTTCCCCGTCGTGGGCGAGCGCGGCGAGCTGCGCGGCGTGATCGACGTGAGCCTGTTTACCGACGAGGTTTTCTCCATTGCAGAAAAACAGTCGGGCAACGACGCTTTCTCCCTGATCGGCGTGCATCTGGCGCGCGCACGTTCGGGCAATGCGTGGGAGAGTTTTGGGGACCGCTTCCCCTGGCTGCTCTGCAACATCGGCGGCGGTATCACCGCGGCGCTTCTGGCGTCGGCCTACGAATCGCTTCTTGCTGCCGTGGTGGTTCTCTCCCTGTTCATCCCCGTAGTGCTGGCCCTTGCCGAGAGCGTGAGCATCCAGAGCATGAGTCTGACCATCCAGGGCTTTCATGAGGGCGAGGTGCAGTGGAAGCGCGTCGCGCGCGACCTGCTGCGGGAGCTGCGCACGGGCACATTGCTCGGCGTGGGAAGCGGGGCGCTGGTGGGCGTGGTGGTCTGGCTCTGGCGCGGAGCGCCGGGGGTTGGCTTCACCGTGGCACTGAGCATGACGCTTTCGATCATCACCGCGGCGCTGCTCGGTGTGATCTTTCCGACCATTATTCACGCGCTGCGTCGCGACCCGAAAATCGCCGCCGGGCCCATTGTTCTGGCCGTAACGGACCTTGCAACCCTGATGTTCTATTTCAACCTGGCGGGGGCGCTTCTCAGAAGCGCCTGATACACCGCCACTGTACCCCGAGTGGCTTAATCCGCGATTCCTTTTGCGCTATAGTCGCCTCACGCAGGATGGAAGAAAAACCCAAAGAAGCGGCGCGCCTGCGCCTGCCTGAGCTTGGCCGGATCGTAGAATGGTCGAACGCCGATAAGTGCCTGCTCGTCGCCCTCGTCAACATCACGTCATCGGTGTCCCTGGGTCTGACCCTCTGGCACTACCGCGACAACCCGACCGCGACCGCCTATGCCGAACCCGGCGTGATTGCCCTGCTCCATGAGATTGCCTGTTTGTTGGCCATCGTCTGGCTGTTGATGGGGGCACTCTCATTGTATGAGCGCCGAAGCAACCCCCAAAGCAACTTGCCCGTTCACCTTGAGATCCAGGTCTACGCTGTCACCAACGCCTGGGTGGGTTACATGGTCGGTATGCTGACCAGTCCGTACGGCGTGCTCGTTTTTCTGGGCGGTCTGTTCGTCTCGGCCGTGCTTTTCGGGCGGTTCGCCAGCGTGCTGGGAATGGTGAGCTTCTTCTTCGTCGCCTTCGGCGCCAGCATTCTAGAGCGCCTTCGCGTCATCCCCTACGCACCTGCATTGGCCACCGCTCCCTATGACCACCACCGCCTGGCAGAATCATGGTCGGGCACCATGGGCCTGATCTTCGTGAGCATTCTCATCATGATCATCATGGTCTTCATCGGACTGGTGGGAAGCTGGGACCGGCGGCAGGCTGAACTTGCCGCGGCCAACGCAGAGCTCAAGGAACGCTCGCGGGCCAAGGACGAATTCCTCTCCATGGTCAGCCACGAGCTGCGCACCCCGCTCACCGCGCTCATGGGCGCGGTGGGGCTGCTCGAAGCCTATCGCGAGGATCCCGAGCGTAGCGCAGAGCTCATGCACATCGCCCGCGAGAACGGCACGCGCCTCTCGGCACTGGTCAATGACCTGCTCGACCTGCGCAGTATGAGCAGCGGCAACTTCGAGGTCACGCTCGCGCGGCTCGAACCCGTCGCACTGGTCGAAGGCGCCATCGGTGAGCTGGGCGCGGTATTCCAGGAAAAGGGACTGCGCATCGAGACGGACCTTGCCGCCGCGCACGGCAAGTTCATTGCCGGCGACAGCGTGCGCCTGCAGCAGGTGCTGCTCAACCTGCTCTACAACGCCACGAAGTTCTCCCCGGCGAAGGGGTGCATTCGCGTCGAGGCGCAGCTCGCACCCGGCGGCAAGCATCTGCGCCTGAGCGTGCTGGACGAGGGACCGGGAATTGCGTCGGCCGACATGGAAAACGTCTTTGAAAAATTCTACCAGGGAAAACCGCCGGCCGGCCGGGCGCAGCCGGGCACGGGTCTTGGCCTGAGCATCGCCCGCGGCATCATCGAGGCCCACCACGGCACCATCCACGCGGCCAACCGCAGCAAGCGCGGCGCGGTGTTCTCGTTTGAAATTCCGCTGTGGGGTGATCCCGCCGCGCAGCT